>NZ_JBYTEO010000037.1:0-71943 GCF_058791355.1 Pseudomonas sp. EB271-G4-1 | reverse complement strand
TTCATGGGCAGCCCTTGCGATGAAATCCTGGGCGAATCATAGCAAGGGTTGGCTGGAGTTTTTACACACTCTGGGCCAAGGATGGCCCATCGCGGCGACCCACGGAGCAGGACCGGAGCGAGGGCATGCCGAGCCTTAGCGAGGCACCGAACGCCAGGGGCAAGAGCCCTTGGTTACTTGGGGCCGGGCGGCGTTCCGTTTTTCCAAGTGACTCGCCGTAAGGGCGAAACCCTAAGTGGCCGTTACCGCGGGAATGGATATGTACTCAGTCAATAGATAATAGGTCGGCTGTCAGGCCGCCATCGCCGGCAAGCCAGCTCCTACAGTAGATCGGGTACAGTTGCGAGAGAATGCTCGGCTGTAAGGCCGCCATCGCCGGCAGGCCAGCTCCCACAGTAGATCGGGTATAGCCGCGAGCGATTGGTCGGCTTGAGGCCGCCATCGTCGGCAAGCCTGGCTCCTACAAGATTGTGACGTCCAAAAAAAGAAGGTGTGAACGCCTGTCTGTAGCCACAAAAAAACCGCGACCCTCCCTCAAGAGCCGCGGTTTTTCACCCCATGCAGTTACTTCTGCAACACAGTCGCACTGTTAGCCGAACCAAACTGCTGCACGTTCGCCATCTGGGTCATGCCACTCTGGTCGACATTGGCAATGTTGCCAGTCCCGCCCTGGGTCACATAGGCGACGTTCATGGTGTCGGTCTGCTTGATGGTGATCATGTTGTCTTCGCCATACAGCTGCGTGGTGAACGCCTGGTTGCTGCTGCCTTCCTGGTTGACGTCGGTGGTGTTGTGGGTGCCGGTGCTGCTGCCCTGGGCCAGGTTGTTGGTGCCGCGCTGGTCGGCGATGAGGATGTTGTCGGTGCCGTTCTGGTCGAAGTACAGCTCGTTGTAGGAATCGGCCTGGGTGACCGTGGTTTTGTTGCCGTAGCCGGTCTGGTTGGTGGTCATGATGTGGCCGGTGTTTTTCTGGGTGAAGTTGGCGACGTTGCCGTTGCCGTTCTGGTTGACGGTGGCGCGTTGGTTGGTGCCGAACTGGCCGCCCATTTGCGTGGCCGGGCCTTTCCAGTTGCTGGCGTAGACCTTGTTGTCGTTACCCGTGGATGTGGCGTTGAGCACATGGTCGGTGCCGGTCTGGTAGGTGAAGTGGATGTTGCCGATGCCCTGTTGATTGAGGGTCACGGTCGAGCCCATGGACTCGAACTGGTCGGCATAGATTGCGTTGAGATCACCGACCTGAATCACCTGGGCAACGTTGTGGTCGCCGAAGCTCTGGTCGACGATGGCTTCGTTGGTCTGGCCGTTCTGGTCGATGGTGGTTTTGCTGGCGACCTGGGTGTCCTGCCAGACTTCGCTGCCGTTGCCGTCGCCATACTGGTTGATGGTCAGGTTACCGCCTTCGCCATTGCGCTGATCACCATAGGCATAGTTGGTGCCACCGGACTGGTTGATATCGATCTGGCCGTTCATGTGGTTGATCTGTTCGGCGGTGGCGTAGTTGGCGGTGCCGTACTGGATGATCACCGCGTTGTTGGCCGTGCCCACCTGGATCTGTTCGATGTTGGCTTCGTTGCTGTCGCCGTACTGGTAGGTTTTGCCGGTGGTGTTTTCCTGGCTGTCCTGGTAGATGAACGAGAAGTTACCGGTGCCTTCCTGTTGTTGCAGGACCTGGCCACCGCCGACCCCGATCGACTGGCTGGCGTGGCTGATGTTGGTGTCACCGCTCTGGTTCTGGATGATGCTGCTGTTGTTTTCGAACAGTTGCTCGGCGTAGCCGGCGTTGTAGTTGCCGCTCTGGTTCTGCTCGATGGTGCTGGTGGCGTTGTCCTGTACGGAAGCCGCGTCGTTGCCGGTGCCGGACTGGTTCTGGGTGGCGGTGCTTAGCGGTGCCGCCGTCTGCGTTACATTGGCGATGTTGGTGTCACCGAACTGGTTTTGGGTCGACACGCTGTCATTGGCCAATGCTTGAGCACTGACTATGACCAGGATGGCGGCGGTGAGGGGCGTCAATTTGAACATGATGAAACCTCCAAAAGGTGCAGTGCTTTAGCGATATTGAGTGACCGATACGCTCATTCCATTTCCTGCTTGGGTCACAGCGCTTTGCTGCCCCGTGCCGGCCTGGACAATGCTGGCGTCGTTGTTATTGCCGTTCTGGGATATCTGCGCGCGGTTGTGGCTGCCGGTTTGGGTGATGGACGCGGCGTTGCCGGAACCTTGCTGGTTGATCAAGGCCATCAGGTCGCTGCCTTGTTGCAGGATGTAGGCTTCCTGATTGCTGCCCGACTGCACGATCTGGCCGAGCAGCGACTGGCCGTTCTGTTGCAACAGCGCGACGTTGGCCTGGCCGTTCTGGTCGATCAGGGCTTGCTGGCCCACCGGTGGTGGCAGCTCGCCGAGGTCGACGCCGGGTGCAATGTCGTCGTTTTCCATCAAGTCGTCGGCGCGCACGCCCGCGCTGCTGCAGAGCAGAAGCAGGCAGAGCAGGGCGGCGGTCGACGTTTTCATTGCATGCTCCTTTTGCTGGAGGCCTGCCCCATCAACTCAGCGAGTCGATGGGGCACGGACTCAGTTCGAGATCACCTGCACCGTGCGCACGGTGCCTTGGGACGAGGTAATGGTGGCGGTCGGGTTGGCCGACGGAATCACCGTGGTCGAGTTGCTGACGGTCAGCCTCCAGCGTCCGGTCAATGGCACCGCCGTGCTACCCAGGGTTACCAGGCCGGTTGGCGTGGTCACCTGGACGGTGATGGTGTTGCCGGTGGTCACCGAGGAGGTCCCCGCGAAGTCCCAGTTGAAGCGGTTGTTGGAACGGGCCGTCACCGTGGCTGTCGTGACCGCGAAGGTTTCCGCAGCAGGCCGTGGCGAGACTTGCACCGTGACCGTGGCCGGCGTCGCCGACACAGCACCGAAGCTGTCCCGGGCGAAGTAGTTGAAGGTCGTGGTGAAGGCCGTGGGAACCGAGGCCGGTGGGTTGTAGGTCAGGACCGTACCGTTACTGGTGACGCTGCCGCGACCGGTCGGAGGTTGAGTGAAGCTGGCGACTGCAAGCGGCACGTTGCCTTCCGGATCGGTGTCGTTGGCCAGCACGTTGATCGGTATCGACACACCCAGGGTCGCGGCAGCGTCAGCGACGGCCGTTGGCGGCTGGTTAGGCGCAACGGTGATGGTGACGGTCGCCGCAGCAGTCGAAGCCAGGCCTTTGATGTCTTGCGCCTTGTAGGTGAAGGTTGTGGTCAGCGGCACGGTCACCACGGCTGGCGGCGTATAGACGACGGCCGTGGTTCCACTCATCGTCACGGTGCCCTGGCCGGTGGCCGGTTGGGTCAGCTCGATGATGCTCAGCGGTGTGTTGCCGTCCGGGTCGCTGTCGTTAGTCAGCAGGCTGAGGGTGATCGGGATCCCGAAGCTGGTGCTGCCGCTGTCAGCGACAGCAATCGGCGCCTTGTTCTCGCCGGTGTCTGGTGCAGTGCCGACGACGACCACTGGCTCGGTGTCACTGCCGCCGGAGGCGGATTTGATTGTGACGGTGGCCGGTGGCTGCGGCAGGTCGGCAACCGTCAAGGTTTGCAGGGTGCCGGACTTGGTCAACCGTCCGTAGCCTTGGGCGACCATGTCCGGTACCACCACTTCGTCAGACGAAGTGGCTGCGATCAGCAGGCTGTGATTGTCCCAGCTGTAGCGCGCGGTCTGGACTTTCACCACGTCGCTGACTTTGCTCGATACTGCCGTAGGCCGGGTGGCACCAGTCGGGTCGGTAGCGGTGAGCACTACGATTGGAGGCACGGCGGTACCCGTCAGGCGGTGACCGAAGAACAGACCGGTGTTGTCGCCGAGCATGCTGGTTAGGCACGGTGTCTGCGGTGGTCCCGGAACCAGGGCCACGGTTTCGCGGAAGCACAGGCTCGAGCCGTTGACCGACTTGCCGAAGACTTCTACCCGGGTACTGCTAGTGCCTGGACCCGATGAGGTGCGGCGATACGTGGCACGGCTGACCTCCACAGGGGTTTGCGCCCGGTTGTCGAGGACTTTGCCGGACAGGTTGAACAGGCTGGTCTCAATGGTCCCGGCCGGGCCCTGGATACGCAGGAAGTTGGTGTTGTTGGGGCTGCCGGTGACTGCTTCGGTGAGATTCGGGTCGCCGACGTAGGTCTCGATGGCGCCGGTGTCCGGATTCACTTCGGTGTAGGGACCGTTGACGCTGCGCAGGAACGGCCCAATGTCACCATTGACTGCGCCAGAGAAATTACCGGGTGCGCCGATGCCGATATCTCTGGTGATGTTGATCGCACGACGGCCCGGAGCGGTCACGTTGACGACTTCCACGCCGTATGGGTGGGTGATGGTGTAGGTCCCGGCGATGGGGATGTTCACTCGGATACGAATCCGCGCGAAGCTTGCCTGGTCGCCGTCGACAGGGTTTTCCGAAGCGAATGCCGCTTCAATCCCGGCCACGTAGGCATCCACGCCGTAGCCTGCGGCGTTGTCGGGGATGGCCGTCTCGGCGAGGAACCAGAACGCTTCCGGTGGCCAGTTATCCGGAAATACCATCGGCAGGGTGTCGTCAAAGATTCCCGGTTCGGGCAGCAGGATGCACATGTAGGAGGGTGCGCCAGGCGTGCTCGGTACCCGCGAACTCACGGCGCGGGACTGGCACAGTTCCATCGACAGCAGATTGTTGTCCTGATACCACAAGGGGAATTTCCCCGTGGCAAAGGTGTAGGGGCCGGGGTCGACGGCAGCGAGTTGCGCGAACGCACTGCCGGACAGCGAAAGAGTCAGCCCGAGCGCGTTGAGCGCGAAGCGTGGCCACTTGTTCATGATGCCTCCTGATGCGGATCTGGGCATGAGAGCGTTCATTGCACGATGACCACTTCTTCGGTGTCAGTGCCGCCATTGGATGACGTCACCGTAACCTTGGCCGGTGGAATCGGCGTGATGCCGGTCGACAGGATTTTCTCGGCGCCATCGCCGCTCAGGGCGCCGATGGCGGCACCGGTTCCGGAAGTGGCGGTGAGTACGGGGGGCGAGGTTTCATCGCTGGTCGAGGCCACGATGGTGAGTTGCCCGCTGTTGAGGCTGTACTGGGCCTGCGAAATCACCACCAGGTCGGTTAACGGCATGGACAGGGTGGTCGGCGTGCTGCTGGGGATGGCCAGGTGGTTGTCGGCGGTCACCTGCAAGCTGCTCGGCAAGGTCGGGTTTGTGGAGGATTGCGCGTACCAGTGGCCGGTGGTGTCGGCCTCGGTCAGGTTCAACACCGGGCTATTGCTGTCCAGGGTCACGGTGGCCGGTGGCGGCGGGGCCATCACGAATACATCCTGCTGTGCAACCGGTGCGCTTTCCCCGGCTTTGCGCGAATAAGTGCTGCGCTCGGAGATCATCGGAGTGGGCCGGACCACCGTCGACAACTTGCCGGAAATGGCCATCACCGTCGTGCGCAAGTCCAGTCCGTTAGGCCCTTCGATGCGGATGTAGTTGGTGTTGAACGGGCTGCCGGTGAAGGCTTCCGACAGGTTCGGATCACCCACGAACTGCTCGGCTTGACCGGTGACCGGGTTGGTTTCGGTGTAGGGACCGTTGACGCTGCGCAGGAACGGTCCGATGTCGCCCTTGAGTGCGCCGTCGTAGGTTTTCGGCGAGCCGATGCCGATGTCGCGGGTCATGTTGATTGCGCGACGCCCGGGGGTGTCGACGTTGAACACATCAACCCCGTAGGGGTGGGTGATAACATAGGTGCCGGCTGTGGGCACGTCGACCCGGATACGAATACGGGCGAAACTGACCTGGTCACCCTCTTTGGGTTCTTCGGCGGCGAAGGCTGCTTCGACGGCGCTGACATACCCCAGGTCGATGCCCCGGGCCGCGTCGACGATGGCGCCGTCGCCGGTGAACCAGAACGCTTCATCGGGAAAGTTGGTCGGGAAAACCACCGGCTGCGTGTCGTCGAAAACGCCGGGAGCCGGCAGCAGGTTGCACATGTAGGTCGGTGCGCCGGGAGCGCTTGGAACCCTGGAACTGACAGCTTTTGATAGACACAAATCGAGTGTCCGGCCATGGCTGTCCTGATACCAGGAGGCGAAGCCACCATTGTCTGGCAGGTAGGGGCCAGGATCTACAGCAAACAGCGCGGCCTGGGCAGCGCCTTGGGCCAGAGCACTCACGATCAGGGCGATCGCGGTTTTGGACAGTAAAGGGTGCATGAGTATTCCCTCTATCAGAGTACCTGCCCCTTGGGATATGGGTCAGTTGTGAGCTCTTCGGCAACTCCCATGCCAACCCCCGAAAATGTCGGCCAGGGCCCCGGTACACAGGCGTTTGCGCTGCGCTCGTCGATCGAGCGGTGAATGATCGGGCGGGCCTCTTTCCCCAGTATTGGGGGTAGATCGGGGCAGAGGGGGAGTGGGGGGATGGGGAAGGAATGGCCCCGATGACGGGCAAACGGCTAGCGGTGCGCTATAAACCTATAGGGGGTTCGCGGGAACACTATCCATGACCACGCTTGCAAAGACACTGGCGTCCGACCAGGGCGAAATTCGCTTGAACTCGCGCAAACAGCCGTTCAATCTGCTGCGCTGGTTTTCGCTCATCAGCATGGCGGTGATCGGCACGGTGGCGGTGGCGTTGGGTTCGGTGTCGACCAAGTTCGTGATTACCGAAAGCGTGCAGCGCGATGCCCTGTTGACGTCGCAATTCATCCAGGCGATTGCCTCGGCCGAGGTGCGCCATGTGTCGATCCCCAATGTGCGGACCATGGGCGAGCTGCTCGACCCGCGCAAGGACCGCGACTTTCCCGACGTCGACCCGATGGCCCGCGCCAACGCCCGGGGCGAATTCCTCGACCACATCGAACATTTGCCGGATGTGATCCTGGCCAACATCTATGCCCCCGACCGCATGATCATCTGGTCGACCAACCCGGCCCTGATGGGCACTACGATTCACGCCGACGAAGACCTCGACCAGGCCTTTGCATTGAAGACGCCCGTGTCGGCCAGCTATCACGATGTCGACCAGGCTCGCATGGAACAAAAGTTCGTCACGCCGCCGGAATACATCTTCATTGAAAACTACATTCCGCTGTTCGATGCCGATGGCAAGAACGTCACGGCGATGGTCGAGATCTACAAGGAACCCAAGGACCTGATTAGCCGGATGGAACGTGGCCTCGTGCTGATATGGATGGCCACGGCCCTGGGCGGCGGCTTGATTTACCTGGGGTTGTACTGGATCGTGCGGCGGGCGGCGATCCTGCTGGCCACGCAACAGAAGCAACTGATCGTCAACGAAACGTTCGTCGCCCTGGGCGAGATGTCGTCGGCCGTTGCCCACAGCTTGCGTAACCCCCTGGCAACCATTCGCTCAAGCGCCGAACTGGCACTGGAGTTCGACAGTGGCCCGGCGCACAAGAACATCAACGACATCATCGGCCAGGTCGATCGCATGTCGAAGTGGGTACGGGAGTTGCTGCAATCGCTACGTCCGCTCAATGACGACGTCGAGCCGGTCAACCTGGTGGCGGCGCTCCACGACAGCCTGATGGCTTTCGAGCAGCAGATCATCAAGGGGCGGGTCAATGTGCTGTTCGAACCCATAGGCACGCCCATGGTGCTGAGCCAGCAGGTGCAGTTGACGCAAATCCTCAACAGTTTGCTGGCCAATGCGCTGGAGGCCATGGACGAAGGTGGTACCTTGGCCATTACGATGGCCCCTGTCGATGCCCAGCGTGTTCGCGTGGTGGTCAGCGATACGGGCAAAGGCATGACCGAGGAGCAACGCCTCATGGCGTTCCGGCCGTTTTTCACCACCAAGCGCGGCGGGCTCGGTGTCGGGCTGGTGTTGGTCAAGCGCATCATGGAGCGCTTTGGCGGGGCGGTGGCCCTTGAAAGTCGTGAGGGCGAGGGCACCCACGTCAGCCTGACTTTCAAACGGGTTCCCTGAAATTGGGTGGGAACTTTCCCCGGTAGCGGGTGCCATTCCCCAGTCGTTTATTTCGGTCATGGCACATTGATGTTGATAAGCCATTGTTTTGCTGAGTGCTAATACCTTTGTATAAAGCAGTTACAAATTTGGCCGACTCCTTGCAAAACCCCCATCACCCCCTTCATATATACGAGGCGGCTGGTGATGGACACAAAAGCGCGGCACCCCTTGAAATGGTTTGGTCTGTTGACGCCATTGAGCGTCGCCTTGGCGATGACACTCAGCACAGGGACCTTGCGTGCCAGCCCCATAGACGATGAGCGACAGCCGGAGCCGACTGATCCCTCTGCCTATTACGATGAACCGGAAGACCGGGCAGGGGCGTTGAACGCCATCCTGACCATGCCCGATGCCAACGAGGATGCCTTCGATCTGCCCGACGGGGTCAAGGGCTCACGCGATACCGAACGGGTGGAAAACGTCCTGCCGCCTGCCATGCAGACCAGTTTCAACTACCCCACCAACGGTAAGCCGAGCCCACTGTTCAACGCCCAGCCGTTCACCCAGCAACTGTTGTTGTTCGAAGAATTCGGCCCGGAAAAACTCGACCCCACCACACCGGCGGCACCCTTGCCGTTTCCAGCGGCGGCCATCGGCCCGTTACCGGCGCAAGACCCCAGCAGCGCGGCCCGCAGCGCACCACCGGGACCTGCGCTTGATGCCTTCCTGCGGCAACCAGGATTGACCCCGTTCCCCAGCCAGTACGCCAACGTGGTGGATCGCAACCCGTGGCAGGCGCAGATCGAATACTTCCTCAATCGCCGTATTGGCTCATCCGCTGAAGGTCGTCCGCCAGGAAAGGGCTGGTCACATCAGCGCTGGAATGAGTTCTATCCGCAAAACGCCTACAAGACCGTGCAGACCGGCGCGCGGATCAACGGTGGCTTGCGTGACGCCCGGCAGATGCACGGCTACGCCGTGGGCGAGTTCGGCCCCGGTGGCCTGTACCACAACGTCGCCGGCGTACCGGCCACGGACGGTACGGCCAAGGGTGTCGATACACGCTTTCACCCCAACATGCCGGTGCAGAACCACAACTCGGTCTGGACCTTCGACGGCACGCTGCCGCCCAAACTGCTGATGGTGCGCTATGGCCAACCGTTGCTGATGCGCCACTACAACGGCTTGCCGATCGATCCGTCGGCCAACATGGGCTTTGGCCTGCACACCATCAGTACCCACGAACACAACGGCCACGCGCCAGCGGAAAGCGACGGTTATGCCAACGCGTTTTTCTTCCCCGGGCAGTACTACGACTATCGCTGGCCGATCCAGTTGGCCGGTTACGACAGCATCAACACCGACGCCCATGACCCGCGCGCGGCGTTCCCTTGCTCGCCGGGCGAAACCCTGTGGACCAATGACATGAGCCCGGGCCGCAAGACCTGCGAGAACGGCACGATCAAGATCCGTGGCGACTGGCGCGAAACCATGAGCACCCACTGGTTCCACGACCACATGCTCGATTTCACCGCGCAGAACGTCTACAAGGGCAACGCGGCGATGATGAACTACTACAGCGCCCTGGACCGCGGCAATGAATCGGTGAACGACGGCGTCAACCTGCGTTTCCCCAGCGGCAGCGCCTTGCCTTGGGGCAACCGCGACTACGACGTCAACCTGGTGTTCGCCGACAAGGCCTGGGACGCCAATGGCCAGCTGTGGTTCAACCCCTTCAACACCGATGGCTTCCTCGGTGACCAGGTGCTTGTCAACTGGCAGTGGAAACCGAGCCTGGATGTACGCGCCCGCAGCTATCGCTTCCGTATGCTCAACGGCTCGGTATCGCGCTACTTCAAACTGGCGCTGGTGCGTGAAATCAAAGGCACCAGCGGCGAGTTCCAGGGGCCCAAGGGTTCGGGTGTGTCCTATGCCCGCGTGCCGTTCCACATGATTGCCAACGACGGCAACATCATGGAGCACAGCGTGCCATTCGACGGCAGCATGGACCTCGACGCCGACGGCGACAAACAGAACCACAACGCCATCCTGCCAACCCAGGGCATCGCCGAGCGCTTCGACATCATCGTCAACTTCGCGAAGAACGGCATCAAGCCCGGGGACAAGCTGTTCTTCGTCAACCTGCTGGTGCATGACGATGGCAAGGGGCCGAAAGAACCGGTGTCGCTGGCGGACGTGCTCTCGGAAAACTACAAGGCGGTGATCAAGCAAACCAGCAAAGGGCCGATGTGGGACAAGGGTGACCCGGCGGTGGGCAAGGTGTTGCAACTCAACGTCAAGCCGTACACCGGCCAGGACCTGGCCATGGACCCGGCCGCCTACGAACCGGCCAAGCCGGGCAAGGCTGAAGGCCTGGTGATGATCCCGCTGAAGATTCATCGCGACAACGCCGCCGACAAGGCGCTGCTGGCCAAGGCCCGCCATCGCACCTTCACCTTCGGCCGCTCCGACGGCACCGATGAAGCGCCCTGGACGGTCAAGACCGATGGCGGCTTCGGTTTCCATATGGACCCTCGGCGCCTGAACGCCTCGACCCAGTTGGCCAGCGGACCGACCGATGCCGGGGTTGCGGGCTACGGCACCCTGGAAGTGTGGAACATCAAGGCCGGCGGTACGGGCTGGAGCCACCCGGTGCATGTGCACTTCGAGGAGGGGATCATCCTCAGCCGCGGCGGCAAGGCGCCACCGGAATGGGAAAAATGGGCACGCAAGGACGTGTATCGCATCGGCTCGGAAAAGGATGGGCTGGACAGCGTCGAGATGGCGATCAACTTCCGTGAATTTGCCGGGACCTACATGGAGCACTGTCACAACACCCAGCACGAGGACAACTCCATGCTGCTGCGTTGGGACCTTGAGAAACCGGGGCAATTGCAGTTGATGCCGACGCCGCTGCCCAGTTGGGACGGAGTGAGCTACGTGAACTCCGCCGCACTGCCAACCTTCCGCACTGGCGACGGCTTCGGTCCAAAAGTGACGGTCAAACCATGAACCGCGAGGGTGTCGACATGAAGTTGCCTACCGCACGTGCGCAAGCACTGGGCATGCACCTGGTGCTGATATTGGTCACCGGCCTGCTGGCCAGCCGGCTGCTGGTCGCCAATCCGGTACCGTCGACACCCGCTCCGGTTTCCCCTGCCTCTGCTGCTGTTGCCGAACCAGCCACCCCGTGGGGAGGCGACTATTTCCCCAACACCCTGCTGACCGACCAGGACGGTCGGCAGGTGCATTTTTTCGATGACCTGATCAAGGGCAAGGTGGTGGTGATCAATTTCATCTTCACGTCGTGCAGCGACTCCTGCCCGCTGGAAACCGCGCGCCTGCGCCAGGTGCAGAAACTACTCGGCGACCGGGTCGGCAAGGACATCTTCTTCTACTCCATCAGCATCGACCCCTTGAGCGATACACCCGCCGTGCTCAAGGCCTACGCGCAACGTTTTCAGGTGGGGCCAGGCTGGCAGTTTCTTACCGGGGAGTTCGCCGACGTCACCGAGTTGCGGCAAAAGCTCGGGTTGTTCATCGAAGGTGTCGACAACGGCCGCACCAAGGACCACAACCTGAGCCTGATTGTCGGCAACCAGCAAACCGGTCGCTGGATGAAAGCCTCACCCTTCGAGAACCCCTGGATCCTGGCCGACCAATTGGCCAACACCTTGCATAACTGGAAACAGCCGAGCGTTGGTGAAAGCTACGCCAATGCCCCCGAAATCCGCCCGCCGAGTAACGGCGAAGAATTGTTCCGCACCCGTTGCGCCTCGTGCCACAGCCTCGGTCCGATGGACGGGCAGGGCATCGGCATGCGCAGCATCGGTCCGGATCTGGTTGGCGTGACCCGCCAGCGCGATCCCGCCTGGCTGAACCGCTGGATTCGCGAGCCCGACCGCATGCTGGCCGAGAAAGACCCGATTGCGACGGCGTTGTTCGAGCGCTTCGACAAGATCCCGATGCCCAACCTGCGCCTGGATGAGCGCTCGGTACAGTCGATCATCGAGTTCCTGCAGGCAGAAACCGACCGCCAGCAGCCGTTGCTCACACCGCTGACTGTCGGCGCCGAGGAACCGCAACATCAACAAGCAATCGCGGTACCCGACAAGGCGCGGGTGCAGTAGTGGCGAAATAGTTTTATTGGGCAGCCAGTGACGGTCAATGCCACCTACACTGATCGGGAATGCGGCTGGAAAACGCTTGATTCAAGCAACCGGGACCTCCCATGCAGATACTGGAATCACCACAAGTACCTGCGCCGGTTACGTCGGCGACAGAGGGCAAGGATTGGCGATCGCCATTCAACCTGGTGCGCTGGTTTTCCCTGGCGAGTTTTTTCATCATTGCCGGCGTGGCCTTGGGGCTGGGCTACATTTCCACGCGCTTTGTGGTCGAGGAGAGCATCGAGCGTGACTCCATGCTGACCGCACAATTCGTGCAAGCCATTGGCGCGGCCGAAATTCGCCACGCCTCGATTTCGCCGAACCGAACCATGGGCGAAATGCTTGACCCACGCGCTGACGCGGCCTATCCCGACGTCGATCCGGGCGCTCGCGCGGCTGCCCGTATCGAGTTCCTCGATCATGTCGAACACCTGCCAGACATCCTCCTGGCCACGGTTTACGCCCTGGACCGCACCGTGGTCTGGTCGACCAACCCCGAGCTGATCGGGGTGCGCATCGACAACGACGAGGAACTCGACGAGTCCTTTGAAATGAAGGCAGCGGTGTCCACCAGCTACCATGAGATCGACGAGGAGCGCCCCGAGCAACGGCTGCTGCATGAACCGCAATACCTGTTCGTCGAGAACTACATTCCGATGTTCAACGCCGATAAAAGCAAAGTGGTCGCCATGGTCGAGATCTACAAGGAGCCGGTGGACCTGGTGGAGCGTATCCAGCGCGGGTTCAGGGCGATCTGGCTGACCACCCTGCTCGGCGGAGCGGTCATCTACCTGGGATTGTTCTGGATCGTGCGGCGTGCGGCCCTGCTGTTGCACAGCCAGCAGAAACAACTGGTGGCCAACGAAACCTTCGTCGCCCTGGGGGAAATGTCCTCGGCGGTCGCCCATAGCCTGCGCAATCCGCTGGCGAACATTCGCTCCAGCGCCGAGCTGGCCCAGGAAATCGCCAGCCAGACCGCGCAGAAGAACATCGGCGACATCATCAGCCAGGTCGATCGCATGTCGCGCTGGGTCCGTGAGTTACTGGTGTCCTTGCGCCCGGTTAACGACGACCATGAAACCGTCGACCTGGTGCTCGCGATTGACGACACCTTGAGCGCCTACGCCCCGCAGATCCAGCGTTCGAACGTCGAGGTGCGCTTCACGCCCATGACGGTTCCACCGGTCGTCAGCCAGCAGGTGTTGCTCACGCAGATTCTCAATAGTCTGTTCGCCAACGCCCTGGAAGCCATGCCCAAGGGCGGCGTATTGAGTATCGACGTTGAAACACCGGCACCCGGTGAGGTGCGCATGATGCTCAACGACACTGGCAAGGGCATGACCAAACAGCAACAGCAAATGGTCTTCAAACCGTTCTTCACCACCAAACAGGGGGGGTTGGGCGTGGGCCTTGCGCTGGTCAAAAGAATAATGGAGCGATTCGAAGGCTCGGTCGAGTTGACCAGCCAAGAGCAGGAAGGAACCCGCGTGTGTCTCAATTTCAAAGTGGCAACGGGAGGGGAATATGGAGCACAGCATACTGCTGGTCGAGGATGATGAGCTGCTCGCCGAGAATATCCAGACCTACCTGGAGCGTAAGAACTTCGAAGTGACCGTCTGCCACTCGGCCGAAGACGCACTGTCGCAGTTGGGTACCTTCGTTCCGGATGTCGTGCTGACCGACAACTCGTTGCCGGGCATGAGTGGTCACGACCTGATCCAGAAGCTGCGCATCAGCGCGCCGGATCTGAAAGTGATCATGATGACCGGCTACGGTAACGTCGAAGACGCCGTGGTGGCGATGAAAGAGGGCGCGTTCCACTACGTCACCAAACCGGTGGCCTTGCCGGAGCTCAAGCTGCTGCTGGACAAGGCCCTGGCCACCGACCGGATGGAGCGCACCCTGTCGTTCTATCAGGAGCGTGAAGCACAGAAATCCGGGGTGCAGGCCTTGATTGGCGAATCGGCACCGATGGTCTACCTCAAGGGCACCATCGCGCAGCTGCTCGACGCTGAGCGACGCATGGCCAACACCGACTTGCCGCCGGTGCTGGTGGAAGGCGAGACCGGCACCGGCAAGGAACTGGTCGCGCGGGCGCTGCATTTCGACGGGCCGCGCAGCAAAGGGCCGTTCATCGAATTCAACTGCGCCTCGATTCCTTCCAACCTGGTGGAGTCGGAGCTATTCGGGCACGAGAAGGGCGCCTTCACCGATGCCAAGGACCGTCGCCTGGGGCTGGTGGAAGCGGCCGATGGCGGCACACTGTTTCTCGATGAAATTGGCGAAATGGACCTGATACTGCAGGCCAAATTGCTGAAACTGCTGGAGGACCGGACCATCCGCCGGGTGGGTTCGGTGAAGGAGCGCAAGGTCGACCTGCGGGTGATCAGCGCGACCA
Organism: Pseudomonas sp. EB271-G4-1; assembly: GCF_058791355.1. Classification (NCBI taxonomy): domain Bacteria; kingdom Pseudomonadati; phylum Pseudomonadota; class Gammaproteobacteria; order Pseudomonadales; family Pseudomonadaceae; genus Pseudomonas; species Pseudomonas sp. EB271-G4-1. The sequence continues at coordinate 57,453 of NZ_JBYTEO010000037.1, read as the reverse complement.
ATTGCAACCTTGAGCAAATGGTCCAGCAGGGCAAGTTCCGCCGCGACCTGTTCTTCCGCCTGCGCATTATTTCGATCAAGGTGCCGCGCCTGTATGCCCGTGGCGAGGACATCCTGCTGCTGGCCCGGCACTTCCTGGCATCCCATGGCAAACGCTACGGCAAGCCGCACCTGCGTTTCAGCGACCAGGCCGAAGAGTTGCTGCTCAACTACACCTGGCCGGGTAATGTGCGTGAACTGCGCAACATGCTTGAACAGACGGTTCTGCTGGCGCAACACGACACCATTGCTGCGCACCAGTTGAACGTGTGCCTGAGCCTGGTGGATGAGCCGGCGATGTTCACCCACGAGTTGCCGCCGATCGAACCGCGTGCGTCCCATAACGGCACTGAGTCGATGAACCTGCCGGAAGTAGAGCGCGACATGGTGCGCAAGATGCTCGACAAGACCGACTGGAACGTCACCAAGTCCGCACGACTTTTAGGCCTGAGCCGAGACATGCTGCGTTACCGGATCGAGAAACTCGGCCTGGCGCGCCCGGACAAACGGTCGTGGTAGAGGAGCAGTCTCAGGGCAGGCACGGCCTTGCTACAAGGCTGGGTTCTGACCGCTGCGGCAAGCCAGCATGCACGTCGGATCGAGGACCTCCTGGTTCACATAGACGCCGTGCTCGGCGTCATAGGTGCGAATGAACACGCGAACGGTGGTATCGGCCACCGTTGGCAATCGGGAATCGGAAAACACGTGCTGGCTGGAAACCGGGGTGAATGTCTGGGGCGAAGTCGGGATGTAGGATCCCGGCGGTACCGTGCTCAGGGTCGGAGGTACCGGATGGGCAAAGGGCTGGTCCGCTCCGTAGTAATTGAATTCACTGCTGGATTCTTCGGTTTGCATCGCACTGTCGTCCGCCTGTGCACAGCTGGCAGCCAGGCACAGGGCAAGCAATAGCGTGGGTACGGTTGTGTTCATGGCAGCACCTGCGGTGTCGGTTTTCGCGCATTTCCCCAAGGGTACTAACTATAGCGTTCCCGTGGGCGAACGTCGGCGCTGCGCGAGTTACAAAAACGCTACACAGCGGCGATGGGGGCGTTTGCAGGCGTGATCTAGACTCGGCCACTCGATTCAACAACGAATGCCGGAGCCTGCAATGGAAATGCCGACAAAACACCAAGCCATCGCCAGCAACCGCGATGCCTGGAATGATTCCGCCCGTCACCACAAGGACAGCCCTGAATGGCAGGCGCACTGGCGCGCTGTGGAACACGCGGATTTTTCCTGCCTGGATGAAACCCTGACCGGGGTGCTGAACCAGGTCGGCATCGCAGGCAAGGACGTGGTGCAATTGGGCTGTAACAATGGCCGCGAAAGCCTGTCGCTGTTCGCCCTGGGGGCTCGACACGTGGTGGGGGTCGACCAGTCCGCGGCGTTTCTCGAACAGGCGCGGGAACTGGCTTCACGCTCGCCCCATGGGCCTGAGTTCATCGAGGCCGACATTCACCACCTGCCACAAACACTGCAGGGGCGTTTCGACGTGGCCCTGGTCACCATCGGCGTGTTGAACTGGATGCCGGACATCGGCGAGTTCTTTCGCCATGCGGCGCAAACCCTCAAACCCGGTGGCGCCCTGGTGATCTACGAAACCCACCCGTTCCTGGAAATGTTCGACCCCGAGGCAGCCGATCCCTACAGCCTGGCCAGTTCGTACTTTCGCCGCGAACCCTTTGTCCAGAACCAGCCAATCGTCTACGAAGGCAAGGTCGAGCAGCAGGCCGCCCCGTCCTACTGGTTCATCCACACCTTGGGCGCGATCTTCAGCGGCGCCATCGAAGCGGGGCTGCAGATCAGCCATTTCAGGGAGTATGCGCATTCCAATCGCGAAGAACACTATGATCGCTACCAGGGGCAGGAGGCGCAGTTGCCGATGTGTTTTACCTGGGTGGCAGTAAAGCGTTGAACCGGGGTTGGCGCGGTGTATGCGAAAGCACTAAAGGGGACCACTTCAGCGCCTGGTAGCAACACATCCAGCTCGTATTTGGTATTGACGAGCACTTAGGGGTCGATATCTGACACATCTTGATGGCTCCTGACGCCGACAATCAGGTGAATTCCTGACACCTCTGAAGCGGCACGGAGATCGACGATGGCTATCAGTGTTTTTGACTTGTTCAAGATTGGAGTCGGCCCCTCCAGTTCCCATACCGTCGGCCCAATGCGTGCGGGGGCTCTGTTTGTCGAGGCCCTGCGCGAACGGAAAATGCTGACACAAGTGAAGCGTATCGAAGTGCGGTTGTATGGTTCGCTATCGGCCACGGGTATCGGCCATGGCACCGATAAAGCGGTGATCATGGGGTTGATGGGGGAATGGCCGGATAAGGTCGACCCGCTGCTGATCGAGCCACGCTTGCTGGAACTGCGCGAGACGCAATACCTGCTATTGGCCGGCGAGCTCCGTGTGCCTTTTATCTGGCAGAGGGACATGCGATTGCTGGAAGAAAACCTGGAATACCATCCCAACGCCATGACGTTGAGCGCATTTGCCGATGACCAACCCCTGTTGTGCGAAACCTACTACTCCATCGGCGGTGGCTTTGTCGTTGATCAACGGCAAGCCGCTACTGGCGAGCTTGACCAGGACAAGAGCGAGCTGCCCTATGATTTCAGCACGGCTGCGCAATTGTTGAACCAGTGTAATGTCCATGGGCTACGGATATCCCAACTGATGCTGGCGAACGAACGGGTGTGGCGCAGCGAAGAAGACATCCGCGAGGGACTGGGCCAGATCTGGCAGGCCATGCGTACTTGCGTGGATGCCGGACTCACGCATGAAGGCGTCTTGCCCGGTGGGTTGAATGTGAAGCGCCGCGCGGCGCGTCTGCACCGCAGCCTGCTGGAAATCGGCAAGCCGAATGTCATCGGTTCGACGTTGAACGCCATGGAGTGGGTGAATCTGTTCGCCTTGGCAGTCAATGAAGAAAACGCGGCCGGCGGGCGCATGGTGACCGCCCCCACGAACGGCGCGGCAGGGATTATTCCGGCGGTATTGCAGTACTACATGAAGTTCTGCCCCGAGGCCAGGGACAGCGATGTCGTGGACTACTTACTCGCCGCTGCCGCGGTGGGCATACTGTGCAAACGCAATGCCTCGATTTCCGGGGCTGAAGTGGGTTGCCAGGGCGAAGTCGGTTCGGCTTGCGCGATGGCCGCTGCCGGCCTGGCAGAAATTCTCGGCGCCAGTCCCGAGCAGGTGGAAAACGCTGCGGAAATTGGTCTGGAACACAACCTTGGGCTGACCTGTGACCCTGTCGGTGGCCTGGTGCAGGTACCCTGCATCGAGCGCAACGCCATCGCAGCGGTGAAAGCGATCAATGCCGCACAGATGGCGTTGCGCGGTGACGGTACGCATTTCATTTCGCTGGACCGGGTCATCCGCACCATGCGCGATACCGGTGCCGACATGCATGACAAATACAAAGAGACCTCCCGTGGCGGATTGGCGGTCAGCGCCATCGAGTGTTGAGTGACCTTGATCGACGGGAGAGCAGGACATGCTGCAATTGACTGAATCCGAACGGCCACGACCGCCGATGCTGCGTATTGGCTTCTGGTTGACGGAAGCCTTTGATATGTACACCTTGGCCAATGCACTGGAGCCACTGCGCCTGGCCAACCAGTTGGCAGGGTACGATGTTTGCCAGTGGCAAATGCTGAGCCTGGACAGACAGCAACTGAACGCCAGTAACGGCATCGCAACCGCCGCCGCTCGACTGGGTCAGTGGCAACCGTTCGATGTGTTGATCCTCTGTGGTGGCGATAACCTGCGTCTTGATCCAGACATGCGCCAGCAGTTGAGCCACTGGGCGGCGCAACCGATCAGCCTCGGGGCATTGGGCGAGGCAGGCTGGCTGCTGGCGCAAATTGGTGCCCTGGAGGGTGTCCGTTGCAGCTTGCCAAAGCCCGCTGCATCACTGGAGTTTGCCGCTTTCAGCAAGTTGACACCGGTGGCTGCGCCGTTCTGCGTCGACCGCCAACGCCTGACGTGTGTCGGCCCGCAGGCTGTTCAAGGGTTGATGCACGAGCTTCTCGCAAGGTACCACGGTCGTGGCTTGATACTACGGATGGCAAAGCATGCAGCACGCCAGGCCCGGCCCCTACTGCCCGTGCAGGATGCCCCGGAAAAACTTCAGGCAACCCTGGCTTTGATGAGCGAGCACTTGAGCCGAACGCTGGGTATCGATGAACTGGCCGAGACCATGGGCATTTCCCGTCGCCATCTGGAGCGGCTGTTCAAGCGTAGCCTGGGTTGTTCGCCATCCCGACACTACTTGGACTTGCGGCTTCAACAGGCGCGGCAGTTGTTGCATGCCGGCGAGCGGTCGCTGTCGGATGTCGCCAGGGCGTGCGGTTTCGTCTCGCTGCAACATTTCTTTCGCTGCTATCGCCAGTACTTCGGTGCGCATCCTCGCGACCATATGGGGGTGAAGGCGCCGAGTCAGCGGGCATCAATGTTGAATGCGCCGGCCTCATCGCGAGCAGTTCCAGTCGTCCTGCCGTCGTTCCCTCACTGACCGCGCTACCCATTTGCCAATGCCCCCGCCAAGCGGCTTTTACCGCGCTTGCCGGGGGCTTTTTTGTGCGCAAAACCCCGAGGGGACGCTTTCGCAAACAGCGGATATGACCAATTACAGGTCGGATTCGCGCAAAAAACCTCACCTTGCATCTGTTCGAATGATCTTCAGCGGCCCGCCAGATTGGCGCCTCCTGTAGCTCAATCAATGACAAGGATAAATGACATGCAAATGCCGAAAACCATCCAGATCAAGAACGGCGAAAAGGTAAGTCCGACGTTCTCGGCCCAAGAATATGCCAACCGCCAAGCCAAATTGCGGGCTTACCTGGCGCAGAACAATATCGACGCGGCCGTCTTCACGTCCTATCACAACATCAACTACTACAGCGATTTCCTGTACTGCTCCTTCGGGCGTCAGTACGCGCTGGTCGTGACCCAGGACAGCGCGGTGACCATCAGCGCCAACATCGACGGCGGTCAGCCATGGCGCCGTACCGTCGGCACTGAAAATATCGTCTACACGGACTGGCAGCGCGATAACTACTTCGTCGCGATCCAGCAGGCCTTGCCCAAGGCCGGGCGCATCGGTATCGAGTTCGACCATCTGAACTTGCTCAATCGCGACAAGCTCGCCAGCCGCTATCCGCAGGCTGAACTGGTGGATATCGCCGCACCGTGCATGCGCATGCGCATGATCAAGTCCGCTGAAGAACACGCGATCATTCGTCATGGTGCACGGATCGCGGACATCGGTGGTGCCGCCGTCGTCGAGGCATTGCGTGACCAGGTTCCGGAATACGAAGTGGCCCTGCACGCTACCCAGGCCATGGTGCGAGAAATTGCCCGCACCTTCCCGGATTCCGAGTTGATGGACACCTGGACCTGGTTCCAGTCCGGCATCAACACCGACGGCGCGCATAACCCGGTGACGTCGCGCAAGGTCAACAAGGGCGACATTCTCAGCCTCAATTGCTTCCCGATGATCGCCGGTTACTACACCGCGCTGGAACGTACATTGTTTCTGGACCATTGCTCCGACGAGCATCTGCGCTTGTGGGAAGTTAACGTCAAAGTGCACGAGGCCGGTCTGAAGCTGATCAAGCCGGGCATGCGCTGCTGCGATATCGCGCTGCAATTGAACGAGATCTTCCTGGAGCACGACCTGCTGCAATACCGCACCTTCGGTTACGGCCACTCCTTCGGCACGCTGAGCCACTATTACGGCCGCGAAGCCGGACTGGAACTGCGCGAAGACATCGACACCGTGCTGGAGCCGGGGATGGTGGTCTCCATTGAGCCGATGATCATGTTGCCCGAGGGCCTTCCAGGTGCCGGCGGGTATCGTGAACACGACATCCTGATCGTCAACGAGCAGGGCGGGGAAAACATCACCAAGTTCCCGTATGGCCCGGAACACAACATCATCAAGAAGTAAGGCCCTGCGCCGCACAGTGAAGCTGTGCGGCGTTTTGCTTTGACGATTGGCGAAAAATCTTCCCGGTGGCTGAGATAAACCGGAAAAAAATGGCGCATGCGTGCCCAAGAACGCGCAGCATCTACCGAGCCTTAACCCTGCCAAGTAAAACAATAGAGGGTTTTGTCATGTCCTACGTCCCGACCTTTCATTTCGATAACCGCACCTCTACCACCGGAGGTGCACAATGAGCACCCAAACCTCAAGCCTGACGCCAACCATGGCAGAAAAACTTGAACAAACGGCCGAACGCAAGGCCCTGCGGCGCGCAGCCAGTGCCAGCTTCATGGGCAACTTCGTCGAGTGGTTCGACTATGCGGCCTACGGCTACCTGGCAACCGTCATCGCCCTGACGTTTTTTCCGCAAACCGACAAGGCGACCGCGCTACTGGCGACTTTTGCAGTGTTCGCGCTGTCGTTCATCGTCCGCCCGCTGGGGGGACTGGTCTGGGGGCATTTCGGTGACAGATACGGGCGGCGCAGTGCGCTGTCCTGGTCGATTCTGATCATGTCTGTCTCGACCTTTTGCATCGGCATCCTGCCGACCTACAACCATATCGGCTTGTGGGCGCCGGCCTTGTTGCTGCTGATTCGCTTGTTCCAGGGCTTTTCAGCTTCAGGTGAGTACGCCGGGGCTTCGGCCTTTCTCGCCGAGTATGCGCCCGAGGGCCAGCGCGGTTTGTACACCAGCATTGTCCCGGCGAGCACGGCGGCGGGTTTGCTGTTTGGTGCGGTGTTTGTCGCCGGCCTGCATGCGTGGATGAGTGTCGAGGACCTGCACAGCTGGGGCTGGCGTCTACCCTTTCTGCTGGCGGCGCCATTCGGGCTGGTGGGGCGCTATATCCGCATGAGTTTGCAAGACACGCCCAAGTTCCTGGAGATGGAAAAACGCCTTGAAGCGAAGGAGTGCGCGACCCATGCTCCGGTTCGCGAATTGCTGACCGTGCACCGACGCAGCGTTATGATCGGGATCGGCGCTACCTGCCTGAATGCCGTGGCGTTTTACCTGTTGCTCAGCTACATGCCAACCTACCTGTCCACCGAAATGGGCATGAGCGAAAGTGATTCGTTCCTGGCGTCGACGGTGTCACTGGCGACCTATATCGGGTTGATTTTCCTGATGGGCAAGCTGTCGGACCGATTCGGCCGCAAGACCATGCTGGTGACCGCTTCGGTATTGTTCCTGGCGCTGACATTTCCGCTGTTCGGGATGTTGGAGAATCAGCCCCTGATTGTAATTCTGATGATCCAGATTGCGTTTGGCGCGATCCTGGCGATGAACGACGGCACCTTGCCGTGCTTTCTCGCCGAGATATTCCCCACTCGCGTACGCTTCAGCGGCTTTGCCTTCAGCTTCAACATCGCCAACGCGGTGTTCGGCGGCACCGCGCCGTTTATCGCGACCTGGCTGATCCAACTGACCGGCAACAAAATGGCCCCTGCCTGGTATCTTCTGGCGGCTGCGGCGGTGGCGTTGATTGCCATGCTGGCGAGTCGGGAGACGGCGCATAAGGCTTTGCAGGACTGATGTCTTGAGTGTTCTTGAGTAAGCCATCGCGAGCAGGCTCGCTCCCACAGTTGACCGAGTTGTCCAGGAGGACGCGGTTCAATGTGGGAGCGAGCCTGCTCGCGAAGGGGCCAGTCCAGCCAACATCAATATTGAATCAGTGCACCGCAGCCACCTGCTTGCGCTCACCAATAGGCGATACACCGAAGAATCGGCTGTAGCATTTGGAGAAATGCGCCGGCGAAACGAAGCCGCAGGCGAGGGCGATGTCACGTACCTGCGATTCGCTGCGCAGCAACAGCTGTCGCGCCCGTGCAAGGCGCAACTCCAGGTAGTACTGACTCGGCGTGCGTTGCAGGTGCTTGTGAAACAAACGTTCCAGCTGGCGCACCGACACCTCGTTCAACCGTGCGAGCTCCTCAAGGCCCACCGGCTCCTCAAGATTGGCTTCCATGATCGCCACTATCTGGCTGAGCTTGGGCTGCGAGGTGCCCAGCTTCTGCCGCAGGGGCACACGCTGTTGTTCCTGCGCCCCCCTGATCCGATCACACAAAAGCAACTCGGCGGTGTGGGCAGCGATGTCCCGACCACCGGGTTCGCGGGCGATCAACTGCAGGGTCATGTCCATGGAAGCCACGCCACCGGAGCAGGTATAGCGATCACGGTCCAGCTCGAACAGCTGGTTGGAAATGATGATCCCCGGGAAGCGTTCCTTCAGTGCTTCGATGTCTTCCCAGTGAATCGTGCAACGATAGCCCTTGAGCAGATCGGCGCGGGCCAACAAGTGGCTGCCGGTGCAAATCCCACCCAGTGGCACCTGATCATGCGCCAGCTTGCGTAGCCAATTGAGCAGTGGTCGGCTGCTGTGATTGGAGACGATCGGGTTTGATCCGACAACGAAAAGCATGTCCAGCTTTGGTGCATCGGTGATGCTGTGGTCGGGCAGGATGCGCATGCCGTTGCTGGCCGCCACCGGGTCCAGGCTGGCGGCGATGATGACTGTACGAAACATCGGTTTGCGCGCGGCCAGGTTGGCCATGCGCAGGGTTTCCACGGCGGCGGCGAAGCCGATGGTTGTGAAGTTGGGGATGACCAGGAAACCCACGGTCTTCACTGGCTGTTGTTCATTCGCCGAGCGTCCTGCGGCGGGTTTCGCCACCTGGAGTTTCGCCATTATTACCGCTCCTCAACTGCATCAGTGACGTGCTCCGCGGCAAGCTGCCGTTACGGGAAACGTCATCTCGTTCTTGTGATTGTAAGCCCTGTCTACAGGTTTCAGGATTTTACACCGAGTGTCCGGTCAACAGGCCGTGACGAAAGAAATATGCACGCAAGATGCCATGAGTCTGGATTGTCTGAAGGGGGCGCGGAAAACGTGGGGAAATAAGGCATGGGTGATCAACAAAAAAAACCGGCCCGCTCCGTGGTGGCGAGCGGCCGGAAAGAGGTGAACGAGGATGAGTGTTGCTATCGGGGATTGCGCTTAAGCATTTTCGGTTTGCGCAATGTCGAGGACCTGCACGGTCTTCTTCCTGGCGTTAAAGATTGCACCCATACAGACGATGGACAGGGTCAGCGCACCCGTCGCAATAACCTCCATGCGGTGCTGCGGCAAGATCAGCATGACCACCAGGATACTCAAGATGCAGGCGATGACCAGGTAGCTGAGCCAGGGGAAAAACCACATCTTGAAGGCGATCGGTTGTCCCGAAGCATTCATCTTTTTACGCAGTACCAGTTGCGAAACGGCAATCACCAGATAGACCAACAGCGCAACAGCCCCGGAGCTGGCCAGGAGGAAGGAGAACACCTCATCGGGTGCAAAGTAATTGAGTGCCGTGGTCAGGAAACCTACCGCCGTACTGGCCAGCACCGCCACAAAGGGCACTCCAGAAGCAGAAGTCTTCTGCAGTACTCGCGGGCCATCACCGCGTTTGCTCAGGGAGTAGACCATGCGTGACGCGGTATAGATGGCTGAGTTGAGGCAGCTGGCTACAGCAATCAGCACGACGATATCGACGATCATTTTCGCGTGTGGAATGTTCATCAACTCGAGCGCCCTCTGGTACGAACCGACTTCCATGAGCATGGGGTCGTTCCAGGGGACAATGGAGATGATGAGGAACACCGAGACGATATAGAAAATACCCATTCGCCAGACGACGGAGTTGGTCGCGCGGGTGATCTGTTTTGAGGGGTTTTGCGATTCGGCAGCGGCAATGGTGACAATTTCCGTGCCCATGAAGCTGAACACCGTGGTGAGCATCGCACCGACGACAGCGGTCATGCCATTGGGCATGAAACCGCCAAACTCATGGCTTAATTGAACGACACCACTGACCGTCGTATCCGGTAATCCGCCCACCAGGGCAAGCGCGCCAAGCGCGATAAACCCCAGCACCGCGATGACTTTGAGCATGGCGAACCAGAACTCGAACTCTCCGTACCGGGCGACACTGAACAGGTTGGTCAACGTCAGCAGGCCGGTGACTGCAATCGCGAACTCCCAGGTCTGAATGGAGGGAAACCAGGCATGCAGGATGGCGGCAGCGGCGATGGCTTCAATCGGAATGACCAGCACCCAGAACCACCAGTACAGCCAGCCGATGGTGAAGCCGGCACTGCGTCCCATCGCCCGCTCGGCGTAGGTCGAAAACGATCCTGTATCGGGCGACGCTACGGCCATCTCGCCGAGCATGCGCATCACGAGCACGACCAAAGTGCCGGAAAAAATATACGCCAGGATGGCGGCGGGCCCCGCCGAGGCGATGGCGTGTCCTGAACCGATGAACAGGCCGGCGCCTATGGCACCGGCAATGGACAGCATGGTGACGTGACGCTGCTTGAGGCCTGGGGCCAAGGTTGAGCTGCTGGACATGAGACTTACCCTTTTTATTGTACTTGGGGAGGGGGAAGCATTAACCGTGGATACTTGGTTCGGCACGTCCGTATGTTCGTCAGGTGTCCAAATCAAAAGCTTCGCGCACAGCGGTGCTGATGCCCGAGACGCAGACTTCGAGAATCAGCTCGCCTTTCTCGCGACTGGAGCCTTTGGGAGATGACAGTGTTCCGCAGGCGGGTGTGCGCTCCGGGATGACGGGGAAGACGTCGTAAGGCGGGAAGGTGGCGGGAGGGTGGTCAACCGCGCGGTTCAAATCGACCTTGTCGGGGTGAAGGGCCAGCATCAGCGACGTTTCGAAAACACCGCCATGTTCGATATCCCAGCCGAGGAATCCATCGGGGTAGAGCTTTTCGATGACGGCCGGATCGTTGACGAAGTCCCAGTAGGACAGTACGACTACCTTGAAGTCACTGATGCCACCGTAGCGCAGTTCTCGCAGGGCAAGGTCTATGCCCTCGACAATGAACATCGAGTTTTCGAAGTGACCGTTCATCATCACCAGTTTGCGGGCACCATGGCGTGCAAGTTCGCGGATGATGTCCTGCACGGTACTGGTCAGCGTGGCGCCATCGAGGCTGGTGGTTCCAGGAAAATGGTTGCCGCCGCCTGATTTCTGCTGGGACTTGTAGCCGTAGGCCAGGGCAGGCAGCACCAGGCCGTTGACCTGTTGCGCGACTGCCTTGCAGATCGCGGTAGGCAGCAGTACATCGACCTCCATGCACATGTGATGTCCATGCTGCTCCAGTGCTCCCACTGGCAGAAAGATAGGGCAGCCAGTGGCGACCTTCTCTGCGTACTCCGGCCAGGTGAGTTCTCCAATTACGACACTGTTGTTCATCTACAGACCCTTGGAAAGTGGTTGATGGCTTGCTGGTTGTTAGCCGCGGGATGGGGTGTTTACCTGCCGTTAAAGCGGCCCTTTGGCTTGCAGGAATCGAAGGCGGTGCATGCAGCAATTCGATCAGAGGGTGGGGGCACCGAATTGTCTAAATCCGACCCGTAAATGACAAAACACCCTATGGTTTGTCATTTATGTCCGATTATCGGATAGGGGTGTGCCGCTTTTGATGGGGATGGAGGTCGGGTCTGACAAAGTCCAGGTCGGGCGCGCACAAAAACGGGTGATGGCGAACTGCTGCAATGCATCCAGCCAGCGAATGACGCGTGTGGTTGGCAGCGACAGCAGGCAGGGGACAATTTCATCACCCAGGGCGAGACAATAATGAAAATTCGCATCGACCATTCACGCCGTACCTTCCTCAAGACCACCGGCATCCTGGCTGGCACCGCAGCGCTGTCCGGCTTGCTGCCCTTGAGAAGCATTGCCGCAGCGGAAAAGGAACTGGTCATCCTTGCATGGGCCGGACACGCCGAGCCGGACATCGTCGCCGATTTCGAGCGCATGTACGGGGTCAAGGTCCGGGCCAAGTACTACACCGGTGGGGACAACATGCTGGGGCTGATCTCGCAATCCCCGCCCGGCACATTCGATCTGATTTTGTCCGACGCCGAATACGTCCAGCAACTCAATGCCGCCGAATACATCGAGCCACTCGACCCCGCTGACTACCCCTTCGATGACTTCTACCCGGAGTTCCAGCATTTCCCTGGCCATTGGCAGGGGGACAAGCTCTACTCGGTGCTGATCCGCTTCGGCTTCCTCGGCATCGCCTACAACACCCAACAGGTTCCCGAAGCCAAGGTGCAGAGCTATGACGTGTTCTGGGACCAGAGCCTCAAGGGCAAGGTCGGCCACTTCGACTGGCACCTGCCTAACCTCGGGCAGATCAGTTTGATGGGCGGTAATGCGCGCCCGTACGATATCGATGTCGCGCACTGGCAAAGCGTCCAGCAGAAGATGATGAGTCTGCGCCCGCAGGTCGGTGGCTTCTTCGATTATGGCGGGACTTTTTCTTCGCTCAAGAACGGGCAGATCCATGCCATGTGTGGCATAGGTGACTGGATCACCGGCGTTTTACAACGCGCCGGCGCACCGGTGAAAACCGTGCTGCCAAAGGAGGGCGGGTTGCAATGGACGGAGTCTTACTGCATCGCCAGGAAAGCACACAGCCCGGATCTGGCGAAGAAGTTCATCCAGTACATCACCTCACCGGAAGGCCAGGTCAAGTCGGCGAAGATGGCCGCCTACCCAGCGCTCATCCCGAGCAAAAAAGGCTGGGAGCTGCTCAACCGCACCGATCCCGACGAAGCCAGGCGCCAAGGCATGGTGCTCGGTCAGCGCAATGTCATGGACGACATCCGCGATGGTCGCATCAAGTACCGCGAACTCCCGGTCCAGCAAAGCCTGGATGAGTGGAACGACTTTTGGTCGCAATACAAGGGTGCTTGACGAGCCGCGCGGAGGTGGTCCCCATGATTTCAGACAAGTTGAAGACTTCGCCGTCGGAGCTCTCCGATAACGCGCGCGCCGAAACGCGCCGCGCCACCAGCAAGAGGGGGTGGCGCTTACCGTGGTTTGGCCTTTGTGTCTCGATGCCGATCCTGATCTGGCAATTGATTTTCTTCGTATTGCCGCTGGTGTTTCTGGTGGCCATCAGCTTTTGGCTGGTACGCAATTTCCGGATGGTGCCGACGTTCGAGTGGCAGAACTGGAGTTACATGCTCAGCCGTGGCTTCTTCTGGGATGCGTACGTCCACACCCTTGCAATGGCGGCGGGTGCCACGGTTCTGGTCAGCCTGGTGGCTTTTCCCTGCGCTTATACAATCGCCTTCAAGTTCCGCGAGTCGGCAAAGCAGTTGCTGGTGTTGCTGCTGGTCACACCGTTCTTCACCAGCTACCTGGTGCGCACCTATTCATGGCAGGTGTTTCTCAGCGACAACGGTATCTTCAACGCCGCGCTTGGCCTGGTCGGCCTGGAGCCCTTTGCCATGCTGAACACGGCGTTCGGCACCTATGTCGGCTATTTCACGCTATGTCTGCCATTGGTGATCTTGCTGCAATTGTTCAGCCTGATGTACGTCGACCGCTCGTTGATCGAGGCCGCGCACAACCTCGGCTGCGGACGATGGCGAACGGTGTTGCTGGTGGTAGTGCCGTCGGCGCGGATCGGTATCGTCGTCGCGGCGCTGTTCTGTTTCATACTGACGTTCGGCGATTTTGTAAGCCCGCTTTATCTGGGCGGTGGTCAGCCGCCAACCCTGAGTACGCTGATCACTGACACCACCAAGTCCGGCCAGCAATGGCCACGGGCGGCGGTGATCGCAACGATGATGATCGCGACGTTGCTCCTCTCGGCTTTTGCCGCGGTTCGCTTCGCTTACCGGAGGCGTGCATGAACGAGCATCGGATGATCAATTTCTTGCTGCGCAGTTTTGTCGTACTGGTGTTCATCTTCATCTTCATGCCCATTGCCGGCAGTTTCGTGTTCTCGTTCAACAACGACCGCTTCCCTTCCTTGCCACTGGGCAGCTTCAGCCTGCACTGGTACGAGACGATCGCCTCCGACCCGGCTGTGTGGCAGGCCTTCAGGAACAGCCTCGCGGTGGGTGTGGTCGTGTCGCTGGTATCGACCGTACTCGGCTTCACTGCGGCTTACACGGACTTTCGTTACGGGTTCTTCGGCAAGTCAATCTACATGGCGCTCGCGCTACTGCCGCCTACCATTCCGGTGGTGATCATGGGGCTGGCGATGTTGGCTTTCCTGTCGCGAATCGGGCTTTCCGGCGAGATTTACGCCGTGATGATCAGCCACATCGTGATGTGTGCCCCCTTCGCAATGGCGGTCATCCGGATGCGTCTGGCGCAGATGGACCCCAACATCGAGGCTGCGGCCTGGAACCTGGGGGCCAATCAGTGGAAGGCCATGCGCTATGTAATCTTGCCGTTCACGGCGCCGAGCATTTTCGCCGCGCTGTTCGTGACCATGGCCGTTTCCTTCGATGAGTTCGCTGTCGCCTGGTTCGTATCGGGACTCAACGAGACGGTACCGGTGCGCATCCTCAACACCTTGCAAGGGCAGGTGAGCCCGACCATCAACGCGATCGGCACGATCGTGTTCATCACGACCATGACCCTGGTGATTCTCGCGCAATTGCTGTTGATGCGTCGGCGCAAGCCCGCGAGTGCCTGATACCACCCTTGAAAAATCATCTGGACACGAAGGATTCAGACATGACTCAACCGCTGGTGGTATTCGACAACGTGGTCAAGCATTTCGGCAGCTACCAGGCTGTCGAGCGCATGAACCTGGAAATCCATAAAGGTGAGTTCGTTGCGATCATGGGATCGAGCGGCTGTGGCAAGACCACGACTCTGCGCATGCTCGCGGGGTTGGATAAGCCCAGTGAAGGGGAAATTCGCCTTAACGGTGAGCGCATAAACGATCTCTACTCCTGGGACCGGGAGACGCCACTGGTCTGGCAAAACCTCGCACTCTTCCCGTTTCTGAACGTGCTGGAGAATGTCGAATTCGGCCTGCGCATGAGAGGAATGGCCAAGGCAGAGCGACGCAAGAAGTCGCTTGAATGGCTTGAGCGACTGGGATTGCAAGAGTTTGCCACGCGCGACATCAGCCTGCTCTCCGGTGGCCAGCGTCAACGGGTGGCGCTGGCGCGCTCGCTGGTCACCGAACCGCCAATCCTGCTGCTCGACGAGCCGCTGAGCGCACTCGACGCTCATCTGAGTGTGCGCATGCAAGGCGTGCTGACTGGACTGCAGAAGGACCTGGGTATCACCTTTGTCTACGTCACTCACAGCCAATCCGAAGCCTTCGCAATGGCCGATCGTGTGATGATCATGAGTCGAGGTCGGGTCGAACAGATAGGCACGCCGCAGGAGGTTTTCCTTGAGCCTCACAATCGCTTTGTTGCCGAATTCGTTGGCGGTAAAAACATCCTTGATGCCACTGTCGTTGGCTTCGACGATAGCGGGCTGGTTTGCCTGGATACCGAGCACGGTGGATTCCTGGCGCGGCTACCGGAGGGTAAAACGGTTGTTCCCGCTGAGCGCGTTACGGTCTGCGTAAGCGCCGAGCATATCGACTTGACCGCGCAGCCTACGCGACGTAACCGGTTGAACTGCACCGTCGTCGGTGAAGAGTTCATCGGATCGATGGTCAACATCTATCTCGAAGCCTGCGGCGGGATTGAGTTGCAGGTGCAGAAACGGCATGCCGATTACAACTTGCTTGGCGTGCGCTCCGGGCAAAAAATCTTCGCCGAGTGGGAGGGGGCGCATGCGCTGATTCTGCGCGGGGACTGACTCGTAGGCTTGCAACCAGGCACTCGGGCTAAAACAGCCGGGTGATTTCATTCAAGATCCGATCCTGGGTTTGAGTGCTTGGCCTTTTGCGATAAGCCACTGCAAAAAATGCAACGCCTTCATAGTCGCAGCGAATCGAAAAAGTCATGCCTTCACGCAACCCATAGACTGATCTTTCTCCTGCTTCAACAAAATATCTCGCTTTTGTCAGGGCCGCTCTGGCGCGCTGCAGACAACCAGTTTGGCTAAGTGAGTGTTGTAGCCAACTCGTCGTGATGCGCACAGACGACGTTTCGCTGTCATCGATAGGGGGCCGAGTTATTTCATTGGCGGCTTTCTCATCGCTGGTGCAAGCAGTCAGCCCCATTGAGATAACACCCAGAAGAAAAACAGATCGAGCTCTCGAATGCTTGAGTGGATTTCGCATCGTGGGGCGTACCTGTGACGATTTGCAATGAATGAAGGGCAATCACTAACGTAATAGCGGGTTTATGATCTTTTGCTACCCGGGTTCAGTAATTGCGACGAGAAGCGTCGTTCGGTTTCATTCGAAACGGCCGCGCAGGGCCGCAACCGGCAACGGACAAAAACCATTGCGGGCCGCTATCCTTGGCCCACGCTCATTGAACGGGTTCTGCCATGCTTGAAGTCCAGGATGTCTTCAAAAGCTACGCCACCCCACAAGGCCCGTTGCCGGTGCTGCAAGGTGTCAACCTGACCCTCAAGCCCGGCAGCAGCCTGGCGTTGATGGGTGAGTCGGGCAGCGGCAAGAGCACCTTGTTGCATTTGATCGCCGGGCTGGACAAGGTCGATCGCGGCAGCATCCACAGCGGTGAACATCGCCTGGAGCAGATGAGCGAGGGGCAACTGGCGAGCTGGCGGCGCACTGAGATTGGCCTGGTGTTCCAGCAGTTCAACCTGATCGGCAGTTTGCGGGTGGAGGATAACCTGGCGTTTCAAGCACGCCTGGCCGGGCGCCATGATCCACGCTGGCAGGCGCATCTGGTGCAGCGGTTGGGCTTGAATGATTTGCTGCGGCGTTATCCTGAACAGCTCTCCGGCGGCCAGCAACAACGGGTCGCATTGGGCCGCGCACTGGCGTCGCAACCGAAACTGCTGTTGGCCGACGAACCTACCGGCAGTCTCGATGAAGCCACCAGCGACGAAGTGCTGAAGTTATTGCTGGAGCTGCTCGATGACAGCCCGACGACCCTGCTGATGGTCACGCACAGCCCCAGCGTGGCAGCCCGCATGGCTGAAAAGGTGGTGCTGCATGGCGGTCGTCTGGCGCCTGTGGACGAACGCTGAGATGCGCATTTTTCGTGAAACCCTGCGCGCACTGCTCAGCCATTGGCGGCAGCACCCGGTGCAGTTTTTCAGTGTGCTGACCGGGTTGTGGCTGGCCACCAGCCTGCTCACCGGTGTGCAAGCACTGAACAGTCAGGCGCGGGACAGCTATGCCAGGGCCAGTCAGCTGATCGGCGGCGAACCTCAGGCCAGCCTGAGTGCACCCGGTGGCGGGACCTTTTCCCAGCAGCTGTTTGTTGACCTGCGCCATGCCGGTTGGCCGGTGTCGCCGGTGTTGCAAGGACGGCTGACGCTCAAGGGCCACGAGGATCAGCGCCTGCAACTGATGGGCATCGAGCCCGTGTCGCTGCCGGCCGGCTCCGAGGTGGCGGGGCAGGCACTGGCCATCGAACAGGTCGTGGAGTTTTTCACCCCGCCAGGCAGTACCTGGATCGCGCCGCAGACCCTGCAGGCGTTGGGATTGGCGCCGGGCGAGCGGCCGCAGGCGTTGAACGGCCAGGCATTGCCGCCCCTGCGCGCCGAGGCTGACATGGCGCCGGGTGTGCTGCTGGTGGATATCGGTTTTGCCCAGCAGATACTCGGTTTGCCCGATCAGCTATCGCGCTTGCTGCTGCCCAAGGATTTCACCGCGACACTGCCCGATTCGTTCAAGGGCCAACTTCAGCTTAAGACCAGCGACGAAGAAAATAATCTGGCGCGCCTGACCGAGAGCTTTCACCTGAACCTGGACGCCTTGGGGTTTCTATCGTTCGTGGTCGGCCTGTTCATCGTGCATGCCGCGATCGGGCTGGCGTTGGAACAGCGTCGAGGTTTGCTGCGGACCCTGCGCGCGTGCGGCGTCAGCGCGCGGATGCTGATCGCCTGCCTGGCCGTCGAGCTGGGTGCTCTGGCCTTGATCGGCGGCGTGGCGGGTGTCGTCAGCGGTTACCTGCTGGCCAGCGTGTTGCTGCCGGATGTCGCCGCCAGCCTGCGCGGGTTGTACGGTGCCGAAGTGGCGGGGCAGTTGAGCCTGAGCCCGCCGTGGTGGCTCAGCGGTATCGGCCTGGGCCTGCTCGGCGCCGCGCTCGCGGGAGCCAACAGTTTGTGGCGTGCAGCGCGTTTACCGTTGCTGGCCCTGGCCGACCCCCAGGCCTGGCATCAGGCCCATGCGCGCTGGCTGCGCCGCCAGGGCTGGGTCGCGGCGATGGCCTTGGGCGTCGCGTTGCTGGCGTTGTTGCGCGGTGACAGCCTGGCCAGCGGATTCTTGCTGATGGCCACGCTATTGCTGGGCGCAGCGTTAGCGTTGCCGGTGGTACTCAATGCCGTGCTCAATGGGCTGACGCACCACAGTTCGACGGTACTCGGTCAGTGGTTTGTCGCCGATTGTCGCCAGCAACTGCCGGCCTTGAGCCTGGCGCTGATGGCGTTGTTACTGGCCCTGGCAGCCAACATCGGTGCCGGCAGCATGACCGCCGGTTTCCGCCACACCTTCAGCGACTGGCTGGAACAGCGGCTGACCGCCGAGCTTTACCTCAATCCACAAAACCCGGCCCAGGCCCGGGAGATGTACGGCTGGCTCCAGCAACAACCGCAACTGACGGCGGTGTTGCCCAACTGGCAGGTGTCGATTCAATTGCAGGGCTGGCCGGCGGATGTGTTTGGCGTGATCGATCATCCGACCTATCGCCAGCATTGGCCGTTGCTTGAGGCCGTGGGCGACAAGCCTTGGGACAGCCTGGCGGCGGACGACGCGATAATGCTCAGCGAGCAACTGGCGCGGCGCTTGAAGGTCAGGCTCGGCGATCAGGTGACGATTGCCACGCCCAACGGTTCCTGGTCACCACGTATCGTCGGGATCTACGCCGACTACGGCAATCCCAAGGGGCACCTGCTGGTCAACGTCAACCACTTGCTGCGCGGCTGGCCACAACTGGCGCCGAACCGCTTCAACCTGCGCATCGAGCCGGCATTGATCACGCCGTTCGTGACCGCGCTGCAAGCGCGTTTTGCCCTGGAGGACAGTCGCATCGTCGACCAGGCCCGGCTCAAGAACTGGTCGACGCAGGTGTTCGAGCGCACCTTCGCCGCCACCGCCGCGCTCAATAGCCTGACCCTTTGCGTGGCGGGCGTGGCGTTGTTCATCAGCCTGTTGACGCAAAGCCAGAGCCGTCTCGGGCAGTTGGCGCCGTTGTGGGCGCTGGGCGTGACGCGCCGCCAACTGATGCTGCTCAACCTCGGGCAAACCTGGCTGCTGGCGGTGCTGACGTTGGTACTGGCGTTGCCGCTGGGCATTGCGTTGGCCTGGTGCCTGGACTCCGTGATCAACGTCCAGGCGTTTGGCTGGCGTCTGCCGCTGCGGGTATTTCCCTTGCAATTGCTGCAGCTGATGGGGCTGGCGTTGTTGGCGACCTTGCTGGCGTCGGCGTGGCCGCTTTATTCGCTGTATCGCACACAACCGGCGGACCTGCTGAGGACCTTTGCCCATGAGGATTAAGCGTTGGGCGTGGCTGGTCATTGCGTTGCTCGCTGGTTGCGATCAGCCGGCGCCGGTCGAGAAGGGTTTTGCCGGCCTCGGCAATCAAGCGACCGCCTTTACGCCGGTGGTACCCGGTAGAGTGTTCAGCTTCCCGGCGGATCACGGCCCCCATGACGGCTTTCGCATCGAATGGTGGTACGTCACCGCCAACCTCAAGGATGAGCAGGGGCGCGAATTCGGCGTGCAGTGGACGCTGTTTCGCAGTGCCTTGAAAGCGACACCCGAGGCGACTGGCTGGGCGAGCCAGACGATCTGGCTGGGCCACGCGGCGGTGACCTCGGCCTCGGTGCATCACGCCGCCGAGCGTTATGCCCGCGGCGGCGTAGGGCAGGCCGGCGTGAGCCTTGCGCCCTTCAATGCGTGGATCGACGACTGGCGTTTCAGCAGTCAGGCAACGGGGCCCGACCCGTTGGCCGATCTGCAACTCAGTGCCCGTGACAAGGCGTTCAGCTATCAACTGCGACTGACCTCGAATGGACCGCTGGTGCTGCAAGGGGACAAGGGATTCAGTCAGAAATCCGAACAGGGCCAGGCTTCCTATTACTACAGCCAGCCGTTTTTCCAGGCCAGCGGCCTGCTTGAGATCGACGGCGAGCGTTTCCAGGTCCGTGGCCCCGCGTGGCTCGACCGGGAATGGAGCAGCCAGCCCCTGACCGCCAACCAGAGTGGCTGGGACTGGTTTTCCCTGCACCTGGACAGCGGCGACCAGGTGATGCTCTATCGCATGCGGCAAAAAAGCGGCGAACCTTACCTGACCGGAACCTGGATCGACGCCCAGGGCCAGGCGCAAATGCTTAGCGCCGACGACATCCTTCTCACTCCACAGGACACCGCCAAGGTAGCCGGGCGCACGATGCCGGTGCGCTGGTCGATCCGGATCCCCGGCAAACACCTTGATATCGTCATCAGCGCCCTGAATCCCAAAGCCTGGATGGATCTGCGCATTCCCTATTGGGAGGGGCCGGTGCGGTTGAGCGGCAGCCATGGTGGGCAGGGGTATCTGGAAATGACCGGTTATTAGCGTCTAAAGATCGCAGCCTGCGCCAGCTCCCATGGGAAATCGCATTGCGTGCAATCAACCGGAACTCCGCCCGGCGTCCACCTCTCTACCGTACGAACACCCCCGCAGGAGTCCGACATGCGCGAAGACCTCACACCGCCCGACCTTGACGCGTGGCAGCGCCTGTTTGAAGACGAGGCTTATTGGCAGCAGTCTCCTGACTCCTATTACATGGACTTGCAGCGCCTGGCTGACGATTTGCTGGGGCAGGGCGCCATAGATCTCGAACAATGGCAGGCGCTCAAGGCCCGGGCGGAGCAATCCCACAAGGACTCACCGGCGATCAACGTAACCCGGGAGCTGGATGATCCTGACGCATGACCGCCAGCGGCAAATCGACCGTACAAGAAACTGCGAACACTCCCGTATCAGCGTCTATGCTCATCCCACACACGGCGTTTGATCTTGTTTCGGCGCCGTTTGTCGTCATTCATCACAGGGAATGTTCTGCCTATGAAACTTCATGCACTGACCAAAGCTGTCACCCTTGCTACCTTGTTGTCCGCTGCCAGCCTCAGCGCCGTTGCCGCAGATATCCCGTTGTCTGCCGTCGTGGAGGCTGATCAAGTCAGCACCAAAGTCGTGTCGGTCGATGCCGCCAAACATCAAGTGGTGCTTGAAGGGCCGGAAGGTCGTCAGGTCCACGTGCAACTGACCGAGAAGGCAAAAAACCTCGGCCAGCTGAAACCCGGCGATCAGGTCGATATCAAGGTCACCCGCTCCGTCGCGGCCTACCTCGACACCGATGTCGACAAGGGTTTGCCGGGCAGCTCGGAGCGTGCCGGCGAAGCCCGCAATGCACCCGGTAGCGTGCCAGGCGGCGAAGCTTATCGTCAGGTACAAGTCCAGTTGCAAATCACCGACATCGACCTGAAGAAAAACCAGGTGTCCTTTAAAAACCCGGCGGGGCAGACCAAAACCATCACTGTCGAAAAACCGGAAGTTCAAGCCAAGTTGAAGGACCTGAAAGTCGGGCAAAGCGTTTATGTGACTTACACCGACATCCTGCAGGTGACCAGCAAGTCCGGAAGTTGAGTGATTGTTCACTGATTGTTCCTGTACAACTTTTTGTATAGGAACAATCAAGTTTGGCCGAACTGGTGGGTTTAAATTGTTGGTTTTAATGGAATTTAAATCGACATCCAATCGAATATGTATCGGCAAATTTCATGTTTAAAGCACGGACATATCCATAAACATCTATTAAAATACACCCCGTTCGCCCAGTGTCAGGGTTCTTTACCAGTGCATGGATTGCCGAGGCCATAGCGCTGGGCGAACACTTTTTCAAAGTACGACTGCACTTTCAATCGAATGAGGGGCGCGGGCTTAAACTTGTAACTAAGTGTTATATGTTGTGCTTGCAGTTCCGAGATGGAGTGACGACGACATGAAAATCCTGATGGTTCTAACGTCCCACGATCAGTTGGGTAACACCGGCAAGAAAACCGGCTTCTGGCTGGAAGAATTCGCTGCACCCTATTACGTTTTCAAGGACGCCGGCGCGCAACTGACCCTGGCCTCGCCCAAGGGCGGCCAGCCCCCGCTGGACCCCAAAAGCGACGAGCCGGATGCGCAAACCGATGCCACCCGACGGTTTCGCCAGGACCCGGCGGCTCAATCCGCATTGGCCTCGACCGTCATGCTGGGCACGGTGAAGGCCGGGGACTACGACGCAATTTTCTATCCAGGCGGCCATGGACCGCTCTGGGACCTGGCGGAAGACCGTGATTCGATCGCCCTCATCGAAGCGTTCTACAACGCCGGCAAGCCGGTCGCGGCCGTCTGTCATGCGCCCGGTGTATTGCGCCATGCCAAGGACGCCGACGGCCAGCCTCTGGTCAAGGGCAAGAAAGTGACAGGGTTTACCAATAGCGAAGAAGAAGCCGTGCAACTGACCAAGGTCGTGCCGTTCCTGGTGGAGGACGAACTGAAGGCCAAGGGCGGGATTTTTTCGAAGGGGCCTGATTGGGCGAGCTACGTGCTGACCGATGGCCTGCTGCTGACGGGGCAAAATCCAGCGTCTTCACAGGCCGCGGCCGAGGCTTTGCTATCAAAATTGAAATGAACATCCTGTAGGAGCCCGGCTTGCCGGCGAAGGCGCCCGATAGGCCAACGCCATGCTTAAGGACGCCTTCGCCGGCAAGCCGGCTCCTACAAGGGTCGTCAGGTTAGTTTAGTGACCCAGGGCGGCTAGGCACTGCTCGATCGAGCGCTGTTGCGTTTGTGCATACAACTGCAGTTCATCAATCGTCGAACGCCCCAGGGCTTTTTCGAACGCCTGCTGGTTGGAGTGCACGCCGTAGTGGGTTTGCGCCGCATCGCCCAGGTTTGACTGAAAGATCCCGGCCGCGCTTACCGGCAGGAAATCCTCGTAGACCAGCGGTTCAACGCGCAGATACCCGCCGCTGACCAGATCTTCGAGCGTCATGGTTTTCAGTTCAGCCGCAGCCAGGCCTTTTTCCGTCACAAAGTAGCGAAAGAACGCCAGTTCCTGTTGGCGCATGCCCTCATAGGTGTCGGGAAACTCGCTGAAGTGTTGCGCCATCAAATCGTTGTAGCGGGCGGCATTGGCTTCGTTGGGGAAGTCCTTGAGTTCGTCCCGGGCGGCATTGAGCAAACGGTCGTACAGCGCCCGGCCCTTGGGCGTCAGTGCGGCACCGCGTTGTTCGATTTCACCGAACCGGGCGCTGTGGCTGCCGCGAGTGTCGGATTGATCGGTGAAGGCAACGGGCTCGTCAAGCGCCTTGAAACTGGTCTGGCGCAGCAGGATTGGGAACTGGCGGCGGGGCGGGCCTTCGATCACCGCTTTGGGGGTGATGCCGTGCACTGGCATCTGCGCCTGCACGATGTCGATGTCCAGGGTGCGTGGCGTCAGGTGATTGATGTGCGGTCCCTTGAACGCCACCACGTCGGCAATCAGGCGATGCTGGGCGCTGAGTTTCTGATACTGCT
This sequence comes from Pseudomonas sp. EB271-G4-1, assembly GCF_058791355.1. Classification (NCBI taxonomy): domain Bacteria; kingdom Pseudomonadati; phylum Pseudomonadota; class Gammaproteobacteria; order Pseudomonadales; family Pseudomonadaceae; genus Pseudomonas; species Pseudomonas sp. EB271-G4-1. The sequence continues at coordinate 33,945 of NZ_JBYTEO010000037.1, read as the reverse complement.
CGGCGGTAACGGTGGCGCTGTGGTGCCAGCGGAAAGTTTCCAGGGCCTGGTCGACGAACTCATCGGCCTCTTTTTCGCTAAGGCCGCCTTGGGATTCGGCGCGTTCGATCAGCGTAAGGGCGGCGGCGGTGAAGATCGAACGCTGATCCAGCACCGACTGGGCAAAGGCCCGCAGCTCCAGGTCTTCGATCAATTCCAGGCGTAGCAGCGAGGTGAACACCCGGAACGGGCTGACCTGCAAAGACGCTTCATGCACCGCGCGAAACGCCGTGGAATGCACTGGCACCCCGGCCGGAGTCAGGTCGTAATAACCCACCGGCTGCATGCCCATGACCGCGAACAGGCGGGCGAGGGTGGCCAGTTCTGCGGCGGTGCCAACGCGGATTGCACCATGACGCTCCAGGTCCAGGCGCTCGATTTCGCCGGTGCTGTTCAACTGCTGGGCCACTTGCGGGTCGTTGTCCAGCACGTGACGGTTGGTCTGTTCCACCAGTTCCATCAGCGCGCCGTACAGCGGCACTTCTTCGCGGTACATGTCGGACATCGCTTTGGAGAAGCGTTGGCGGATCAGGTCGGGGCTGATGAAGCTTGGCTGGCTCATGAACAAAATTCCTGGCGCGTTGACGAGAAGGATGGGCGAAAAGATCGCAGCCTTCGTCGACGCCGGCAAACGAAGTTTCTGACGGACTTCATTCTGCAAAGGACTGCCAGTTCAGTGCAGTCGTTGATCCTGAGGGCTTTCCGAGCGCAGCGATGCCAAAAACTCCCGATACAGGCGTGCCGAACCGGCGGGTGCTTCGAGCATCGGCATGTGCCCGATGCCTTCCCATATTTCCACCCGCAGGTCCGCCAGGCCCTTGCTCCAGATCGCCACGCTGCTGACATCGATCAAGCGATCCTTGCGCCCCCAGAGCAACAGTGCCGGCGCCTTGATCGCTGGCAGCCTGGGTTCCATTGGCGGGCTGGCGCGAAAGTCGCGGAAGATTTCTTCCAGTTCGTCACGCGACTGTTGGTAGCGATGGGCGACGGCATCCAGCACCACGCGCGGCACCCAAGGTGGTTCGGCCATGGTCATGCCATAGAAGTATTTGAATTCTTCCCGTGAGTGGATCAGGAACGGGTTGTGGCCCCTGGCCAAATGCCGCTCCAGGTCACTGGGTTCTGGCGCGGTCACCCCGGCAGGGTCGAACAGGGCGAGCGAGGCAATGCGCTCCGGATAGTTGGCCGCCAGCCAGGCTGCGATGTAGCCGCCCATCGAGTTGCCGATGACATGGACCTTATCGACCCCGCAGACATCGAGCAGCTGGATCATGCGTTTGGCTTGCAAGGGAATGTCATAGCCGCCACCCGCCTTGAAGCCGGTTTCGCCATGGCCGGCGATGTCGGGGATGATCACCCGGTAGTTGCCGACAAAGTGCCGGGCAAAACGCAGCCACAGGTTCTTGTCGGCACTGAAGCCGTGGAGCATCAACACGTTGCTGGACGCCTCATACGGCCCGCCTTGCCAGGTCGAGACGGTCATTTCGGCGATGGGCACGACGATCTTGTGCAATTTGTACAACTTGGCTTCGACGGCCACGCTCAAGTCGTACAGCCAGTACCCGATGGCCGGGTAGCTCAACCAGCTCCAGGCGGCAAATACCGCGATAGCGACAACCAGTAAAAGCATCAGCGTCTTCCTTCTATCTGATCAGGACACGATGTGGTCCGCCGGTTTCAGGGTTCGGGTCAAGCGATGAAAGCTGAAACTGAACCCGGGAAACATGGCAATCACATGACCGCTCTTGCTTTGATACCAACTGTGGCAGCCTCCTGACTTCCACACTGTGCGTTTCATCTCTCTATGGATCATTTCAGTGTAGGTACGTTCTGCCTCGGGGCGTACTTCGATGCTGCGCAAACCGCGTGCTTTTATCGTGCGGATGCAATCGAGGATGTAGTTCATTTGCGATTCGATGATGAACAGTGCTGATGTGTGGCCGATTCCAGTGTTCGGCCCGGTGACGATAAACAGGTTGGGGAAGGCCGGCAGGCTGGTGCCGAGATAGGCGCGCGGATATTGCGACCAGACGTCCTTGAGGCAGATGCCGTTTTTTCCCGTGACGGGGTAGGAAATCACCCCGTCGGTAGCGTCGTAACCGGTGGACCAGACGATCAGGTCAAGGTCGATGTGCTGGCCGTCCTGCATGAGGATGCCGGTTTCATCGATGGCCTTGATGCCCTGTTCGCGGCTGTGCAATGTCACGTTGGTGCGACACAGCGCGGGGTAGAGCGTGCTCGACAGAATTACCCGCTTGCAGCCGATCGTATAGTCGGGCGTCAGTTTACGCCGCAGTTCGGCGTCCGGCACTTGGCGTTTGAGAAAGCGCAGTGCCTGATGCTGCACCATGCCGATTGCCGGCTTCGAGTATTTGAAGGCAATCACCCGGGTTTCGAATTGCCAGTAGATCATCCAGCGCAGCAGCTTGTAGGCCGGTTTGAGGCCGAGCAACCAGCGCTGGAAGCGGCCAAAGGTGCGGTCGGCCCTTGGCAGTACCCAATGCGGCGTGCGCTGGAACACATGCAGGTGCTCGACATCCGGGGCTATCGCCGGAATCACTTGGGCTGCGCTGGCGCCACTGCCGACGATGGCCACACGCTTTTGCCGGTAGTCGTAGGAATGATCCCAATTGTTGGTATGAAAAGATTTGCCGCTAAAGCGTTCCTGACCTTCGAAGTGTGGGATCACCGGTTGGCTCAAGGGACCGGTGGCATTGATCAGGAACTGTGCATAAAAAGCGCCCTTGGTGGTGTGAACCGTCCAGCGTTTATGTTCTTCGTCCCATTCGACACGCTCGACATTGGCCTGCAGCTCCACCTTGTCCCGCAGGCCGAAGTGCTCCACCACGTAGCGGGTGTAGCAGTGCAGTTCAGCCTGTTCGGCGAACATCTGCGTCCAGCGGTAGGGCGCGAACGACAGCGAATAGAGTGGCGAGGGCACGTCGACTGCGGCGCCCGGGTAGGTATTCTGGCACCAGGTGCCGCCGAAGAAATTCCGTCGTTCCAGCAGGCGAAAATCGTCGATGCCGGCCTTGAGCAAATTGATCGCCGCGCACTGGCCGCCAAAACCGCTGCCGATGATCAGCACTTCGAAGGTGTGCATGGGCCTCCTGTTCAACGTTGTGATTCAGTCCTTCACTTCATGTATAGCCGTTTCTGCAGATTCAACGATTTGCAGGCGACGGGAGTTCGTCCCGCCAGCCGGTGATGGCTATTTGCCGTTGCCCTGTTAGACTTCGGGCACACCCTGCAATCGCGGTGTGAACAGGTTCGTTCTGTGGTGCAGAGGTCCCAATGGGAAAGACGGGAGGAAAAGGACTTTCACTGGCCAAGAGGCTCTACACGTCGCGCATCCTTGGCCTGGTGTTAGGTTTGATCTGCGTGAGTGTGGCGATGTATCCCCTGGACCCGGCTCCCTGGGTATGGGGGGTGATGCTGTTCAACGGCTTGCTTTGGCCTCACCTGGCCTATCTGTGGGCGCGACGTGCCAAGGCCGCTTATCACGCCGAACACCGCAACTTGTTGATCGATGCCTTTATGGGCGGCTTCTGGGTCGCCGCCATGCAATTTAATCCGCTGCCCAGTGCCACCACCTTGTCAATGATGGCCATGAACAACGTCGCCATCGGCGGTTTGCGTTTTCTCCTGGTGGGCAGTGTGGCGCAGCTACTCGGCGTGTGCGTCGGCTGGTTGATCTTCACCCCGGCCTTCATTCCAGAAACCAGTCAGCTGCAGCTTTACGCCTGCTTGCCCTTGATGTGTTTTTATCCCATCGCACTGGGCTGGATCTGCTATCGCCAGGCCTATACCCTCGGCAGGAAAAAGCGTGAACTGCTGGCCCTGAGCCGCACCGACAGCCTGACCGGCCTGCTCAATCACGGCGCCTGGAAGGATCAGTTGGAGATTGAATTCCAGCGCTGCCAACGCCAGCAGCAGGGCGGGGCCATTGCCCTGATCGACATCGACCACTTCAAAAGCATCAATGACACCTACGGCCACGTTGCCGGTGACATCGTGCTGCGGCAACTGAGCAAGATGCTCAAGCAGAACCTGCGGGTGAGCGATGTGGCCGGGCGTTATGGCGGCGACGAGTTCTGCGTGATTCTTCCCGACCTGCCCCTGGGCAGTGCAGCTGCGGCCATGGACGCCTTGCGCGACCGCTTCGCGACCCTGGGCTACGAGCAAAACCCGTCACTGAAAGTCAGCTTGAGCATCGGCCTGGCAGCCTTCGACGTACGCCACGCTGACGCGACCCTGTGGCTCAACGACGCTGACCAGGCGCTCTATGAGGCCAAGACCACGGGGCGTAATCGTGTTATCTGTAGCAGTAATGACCGGCCTCACCACGAGTTGCTTGACTCGGTCTGACCTTCTGCGCCGCCCCCTGTAGGAGCTGGCTTGCCAGCGATGACGACCTGAGAACCGAGCAATCTCTCGTGGCTATACTTGATCTATTGTGGGAGCTGGCCTGTCGGGCCGCCGCATCGCAGCGAAGGCGGCCTGAGAGCGGACCTGTGTTTTGTTGACTGTGTACATATCCATTGCTGCGGTAACGACGGCTTATGGTTTCGCCCTTACGGCGAGTCCCTTTTGTCTAACGCCCTCCGGTTGGCTTCGCTGCACCTACATGCAGCGTGTTCGACTGCGTCGAACGGCGCTGCGCGCCACTCCCCGGATGAACACCGGAACGAGGCCTCCCGATATAGGGCGGGTGGATCAAGAGCAAGAGCAAGAGCAAGAGCAAGAGCAAGAGCCGGCCAGAGCCAACCCTTCAGCCCTTACTCTTTAACATGCATGAACTCCTCCGCCCAACGGATGTATTCCTCTGGCTGGGTGTAGGTATGCGTCAGTTCGGTAGCGCTGAGATCTGCCGCCTGGGTAAATATCTGGCGCTGTTCGCGCAGGCTGTCGTACGTCGCCTTGATGGCGGCGAAGTAGGCGCCGTGGCCGTCGATGACGACTCGCACGCCCAGTTCGGCGAGGCGTTTGTCGTCACGCAACAACGGATTGCCGTAGGTCACCAGCATCAGGGGCACGCTCAGGTGTTCGGCGATCTGCTCCAGGTGGTCGAAATCCTTTACCCCCACCATGCAGATGCCGTCCGCGCCGGCGGCTTGGTATTGCTTGGTGCGGCTGATGATTTCCTGGACCGGCAGGATGCCTGCATGGGTGCGGGCGATGATTGCCATTTCCGAGTCGCACCGGGCTTCCAGTGCCGCGCGAATCTTGCCGACTCCTTCGGCGACCGTGATCAGGTCCGTGGATTTTCGACCAAATTGTGCTGGCAGCAAGGTGTCTTCGATGGTCAGCGCGGCCACGCCGGCACGTTCGAGCTCAACGATGGTGCGCATGACATTGAGCGCGTTGCCGTAACCGTGGTCGGCGTCGGCAATCACCGGCAATTGGGCGACGCGGCCGATACGGGTGGCCTGTTCGGCGAATTCGCTGAGGCTGATCAACGCAAAGTCCGGGGCGCCCAGGACCTGCAAAGACGCGACCGACCCACCAAGGATCCCCACCTCGAACCCGAGGTCAGCAGCAATGCGTGCCGACATCGGGTCGAAGACCGACGCGGTGTGATAGCAAGTGTTGGAGGCGAACAGTTGGCGAAAATTGCGGCGCAAATCTTGATGAGAAAGCCTGGACATATGAGTTCCACCAATGGAAATGGAAAGGCTTGAGCAAAGGTGTCAACGCCGAAGAAGTGGAAGGCTATCACGTGGGCCGGTCTGAAATGATGACGAATTTGCAGGTTTTCCGGCCAAGACGATCTGTCTTACGGCACAATTGTGCAATGACTGACGGCCAGGCACTGATTTTCCTATTTATCCCATAGAGTGATTTTTTTCGTGCAGGCAACCCGTTTGACCTTGATCTGCCACGCTCGAACCCAGGCACAGAAACTGGCGCGCTTTCCTTTGGACGAACCCCTGGAGATGGATTGGCAATCGGCGCGTGGCTCTCGGGGCGCTCGATTCTCGCAGGCATCGCGCCTGCTGTGTGCTCCAGAGTTACGTACACGACAGACCGCCGAGCTGTTCGGTACGCCCGTGGAAATCGTCGACGCCCTGCGCGATTGCGACTTTGGTCATTGGCGCGGCAAGCGAATCAGCGACCTGCAAAAAAACCAGGACGAACGACTTCAGGCCTGGCTTGCCGACCCACGTTCGGCACCCCACGGTGGCGAGTCGGTGGCGCAAGTCGGCAAACGCGTCGCCACCTGGTTGAAAACCCTGGAAGCGCAGCCCGGCCATGTACTTGCCGTGACCCATCCATTCGTCATGCGTGCCGCATTGATGCACGTGCTGCAGGGTTCAGCCTTCAACCTGATCGATGTCGAGCCGCTGTCGACGATAGACCTGCAGTTCCATGGTTGCTGGCGGCTCCGGCTGTCGTGCAACGATAACGAGAGAATGCCTTGATGAAAAAACTGCTGGTCATCGGCATCGGCGCCGGCAACCCTGACTACATCACCCTGCAGGCCGTGAAGGCGCTGAATCGGGTGGATGTTTTTTTTATCATGGACAAGGGCCAGAGCAAGGATAAGCTGATCGACCTGCGCCGCGAGCTGTGCGAGCGCCATATCACCGATCCGCACTACCGTTTTGTCGAAGCCTCGAGCCCGGAGCGCGAGCGTGGCGACGTCGACTACAGAACCAGCGTCGATGCGCTGAACCTGGCCAAGCAGCGAACCTTCGAGCGGCTGATCAATGAAGAACTGGCCGATGACCAGTGCGGCGGTTTTCTGGTGTGGGGCGACCCGGCGTTGTACGACAGCACCATTCGCATCCTGCAGGCGATCCTGGTTTCAGGCACCTGTGCCTTCGAGTTCGAGGTAATTCCCGGCATCACCAGCGTCCAGGCGCTGGCCGCGCAGCACAAGGTGGCGCTTAATCAAATAGGCCGCTCGGTTGAAATTACCACCGGCCGGCGCTTGGCCGCGGGGCAGGTGAGTGATGCCGACAGTCTGGTGGTGATGCTCGACGCCCAGGATGCTTATCAGCATGTTGAGGATCGGCAGACAGAGATTTACTGGGGCGCCTACCTCGGGACGCCGGATGAAATCCTCATCAGCGGCAAGCTCGAGGAGGTAGCGCAGCAGATCGAGCGGGTGCGCAAGGCGGCCCGGCAGGCCAATGGCTGGATCATGGACACCTATCTATTGCGCAAGCCCTGAAGCACGCCTCAGGAGATGCGCTTGTCCGTTTGCCCAAACCGTTCTCGATACACTGACGGCGGCAGGCCGACCACATTGCGAAATGCCACGCGAAAGCTTTCCACTGAACGATAACCACACAGCTGGGCGATTTGCTCGGTGTGCTGGTCGGTGCTTTCCAGCAATTCCCGGGCACGCCCCAGGCGCTCATGTTGCAACCAGGTCTTGGGCGACTGACCGCTGGCTTCGGTGAAACGGCGCAGGAACGTGCGCTCGCTCATGGCGGCTTCGCTGGCCAGGTCGCGAACCTCCAGCGGTTCGTGCAAACGCTCGCGTGCCCACTGCATGACGCGCGAAAGATCGCTACGCGGCGTAGGACTGACCGGCGTCGGAATGAACTGTGCCTGGCCCCCGGTGCGTTGCGGTGACATCACCAGGCGCCGCGCCACCGAGTTGGCGACCTGGGTACCGAAGTCCCGCGCCACCAGATGCAGGCAGGCGTCGATACCGGCTGCGCTGCCGGCCGAGGTGATCAACTGACCCGAGTCGACATAGAGCACGCCTGGGTCCACCAGGATGTTCGGGAAGCGCTCAGCCAGTTCCGCGGTGTAGCGCCAGTGAGTGGTGGCGCCGCGACCGTCGAGCAAACCGGTAGCGGCCAGTACGAACACCCCCGAGCAGATCGACAGTAACCGCGCGCCCCGCGCATGGGCCTGGCGCAGGGCCATCAGCAATGCCTCAGGCACGGCTGCATGACGATCGCGCCAGCCGGGAATGATCACGGTCCGGGCTTGTTCCAGCAGCTCCAGGCCGCCATCGGCCAGTATCCGGATGCCGCCCATGGCGCGCATTGGGCCTTGATCGACGGCCGCGATCTGATGGCTGTACCAAGGGAAATCGAACTCTGGCCGCGCCAGCCCGAAGATCTCCACGGCGATGCCGAATTCGAAGGTACACAGGCCGTCGTAGGCCAGGATCGCGACCAGCCCTGGAGAAGCATGCATTTGGCGGAAAATTCCCGGTGAGTGTCTTGTGCGCCACTTTAGACCCTGGCGCCGCGTAGATAAAGTCTGTTCACACCCACTGACCTTCCGGAGCCCTGCCCATGACCAGCCTCGTGCGCGAAATACCAGCCGCCCCTTCAGCCATTGCCTTGATGCATTTCAGCAACCGCCTGACATTCGAAACCGACTGTTCCGACGTCTACGCCAGCCAACAGGCCGGTGAAGTCGATTTTGTCCTGGTGGATGTGCGGGGGCCGCTGGCGTTCGACCGGGGGCATGTACCCGGCGCGATCAACATTCCCGGGCGCCTGCTCACCGTCGATGGTTTGCGCGACTACCCGAAAACCAGCCTGTTCGTGGTCTATTGCGCCGGCCCCCACTGCAACGGCGCGAACAAGGCAGCGGTGAAACTGGCGGCGCTGGGTTACCCGGTCAAGGAAATGATCGGCGGCGTGACCGGGTGGCTGGACGAAGGGTTCGCGTTGAGTGCGGCGAGTGCCGCTGTCGGCTGTGCGTGCTGACCCCCTGTAGGAGCGAGCATGCTCGCGATGCACCTGAGAACGCCGCGGGGTGTCAGGTACCCCGCGTCATCGTTGACGACCATCGCGAGCATGCTCGCTCCTACGTGTCGGTGGCGACCACGGATCGACGTCTCGGCAAACCTCGTCCTTTGTAGGAGCGAGGTGGTTTTCTATCGGACGTTGCACCGCTTTAGCGCATGCTGGATTCGCTTGCGCGTCGCTGACCACTTTCCGTAAATATTTGTCGCCTCCAAATAATTTACCCTGTGAAGGCCGCTCTAGACTGCCGGCCACTTCGGTTTCCCGGCCACAAGCTACCGACCGAAAGCTATCAATAAAAGTCTCCGCACACAGGAGTTATAAATGAAAAAGCTAGTGATGTTCGGTGCCCTGGCACTGTCGATGTTGTCCCTGACCGCCGTGGCCGCGGATACCAAGCCCATCCGCATCGGTATCGAGGCCGGTTACCCGCCGTTCTCGATGAAAACCCCTGACGGCAAACTCACCGGTTTCGACGTGGACATCGGCGACGCACTGTGCGAGCAGATGAACGTCAAGTGCACTTGGGTCGAGCAAGAGTTCGACGGCCTGATTCCTGCGCTGAAGGTCAAGAAAATCGACGCCATCCTCTCGTCCATGACCATCACCGACGATCGCAAGAAAAATGTCGACTTCACCATCAAGTACTACCACACCCCGGCGCGTTTCGTGATGAAGGAAGGTTCCGACGTCAAAGATCCGTTGACCGAGCTCAAGGGCAAGAAAGTCGGTGTCCTGCGTGCCAGTACCCATGACCGTTTTGCCACCGAAGTGCTGCAACCGGCAGGGATTATCCTGGTGCGCTACGGTTCCCAGCAGGAAGCGAACCTGGACATGGTGTCCGGTCGCGTCGACGCACTGCTGGCCGATTCGGTCAACCTCGACGACGGTTTCCTGAAGACCGACGCCGGTAAAGGTTTCGCTTTCGTGGGGCCTGAGTACAACGACCCGAAATACTTCGGCGGTGGCGCCGGGATTGCCGTGCGCAAGGGCGATACCGCCTTGGCCGAGCAGTTCAACAAAGCCATTACCGAGATCCGCGCAAACGGCAAGTACAAGCAAGTTCAGGACAAGTACTTCAAGTTTGACGTTTACGGCGAGTAATCGAGCCGTTCAAAAAAATGGCCCCGTTGACGCGGTGGCCATTTTTTTATGCTCATGATTTATCCTCCCTATCACATTGCTCACTGTAGGAGCTGCCGCAGGCTGCGATCTTTTGATCTTGCTTTTAAAAAATCAAAATCAAAAGATCGCAGCCCGCGGCAGCTCCTACAGAGAATCGGAGTCTTCCCATGCAACGCATCGACCATTCACTGCCCTGGAGCCACCTGGGGACCGAGCGCACCCTCAGCGTGTTTCGATATGGCGCAGGCACCCGCAAAGTCTATATCCAGGCCAGCCTGCACGCTGATGAACTGCCAGGCATGCGCACGGCCTGGGAGCTCAAGCAGCGCCTGGCGGAACTGGAAAGCCAGGGTCAACTGCAAGGCCTGATCGAACTGGTGCCGGTGGCCAACCCCATCGGTCTCGATCAGCACCTGCAAGGCAGCCACATGGGGCGCTTCGAACTGGGCAGCGGCAAGAACTTCAACCGCTCGTTCGTCGAACTCAGCGCACCGGTAGCGCAGCGGGTGGGCGATCGTCTGGGCAGCGATGCCGAGGCTAACATCGCCTTGATTCGCCAGGCCATGGGCCAAGTACTCGACGACCTGCCGGCCCCGGCGTCGCAACTCGAAGCGATGCACCGCCTGTTGCTGCGCCACGCCTGCGACGCCGACATCACCCTCGATCTGCATTGCGACTTCGACGCGGCGATCCACCTCTACGCCTTGCCGCAACACTGGCCGCAGTGGCAATCGCTGGCGGCGCGCCTGAAAGCCGGGGTGGCGTTGCTGTGCGAAGATTCCGGCGGCAGTTCCTTCGACGAATCCTGCTCTTCGCCCTGGTTACGCCTGGCCAGGGCTTTCCCCGAAGCCGCCATCCCACCGGCCAACCTGGCAACCACGCTGGAGCTTGGCAGCATGGGCGATACCCGGGTCGATCAGGCCCGGGCCAATTGCGAGGCGATCCTGGGCTTTCTCGCCGAGCAGGGTTTCATCAAGGGCACCTGGCCCGTGGCACCGAGCGAGTGCTGTGAGGGCATGCCGTTTGAAGGCACTCAATACCTGTTCGCACCGCATCACGGCGTGGTCAGCTTCCTGCGCGATGCCGGTGAATGGGTGGAGCAGGGCGATGCACTGTTTGAAGTGGTCGACCCGCTGAACGACAAGCTCACTACCGTGCGCGCGGGCACCAGTGGCGTGTTGTTCGCGATCGATCGTGGTCGCTATACGCAACCGGGCACCTGGCAGGCGAAAGTGGCCGGGCGCGAGCCGATTCGGGTTGGGAAGTTGATTAACGATTGAGGGGAGATTCATTGCACGCCTCGTGATCGGTGGATGCCCAAGGTGATGAGGTAGCGTTCTTCAGTGGAGTGCTTGACGTCCTTGAAACGGCCAACCACCAGCATCAGTTGGTACTTGTCACCTGCTCGCCAGTAAGCTTTTTCGACGTTTTTTACACCTTGCAATTGGGCACGCCATTGCGGGGTGTCGGCGAATGAGGGGAAGTCCTTGACCCGGATGGGTACCCAGCCAGCGTTGCGCCATTGCTCCTGCAGATCCAGCACAACCTTGAGGGTGTCGTCGAGTAATAGCGGCTCGACTTGCGGAGACATGCGGACACCGTCAATCCGTTCATCGCGTCCAAAACCTACCGTGAAGAAACGGGCCAGCGGAGTCACAAAGCCAAACTCAGGATCTGCGAAGCGCAGACGGGCATCAGACTTGGGAACATTGAACCAGGAGTGCCCTGGTATGACTGGGTCGATTCTTGCGCTGGAGCGCTGGCGCATGGCCTCGTACGGCTCGCCAATCACGAGAGCGATTTCCGGCTCATCCGAAAGTTTTTGAATCGCCGCCAGCGTCAGGAGGGCGGCGACCGCCATTACCAACGCACCACGTCGCGAGCCCACGCGTTGCAACAGGCTCATCGCACGCCACCACCCAGGGCAATATCCCGAATCGACCGCTCAATCTGCTCGCTCTGGTCGCTGTGCAGCAGATCATCAAACTGCTTCGCTGCCCTCAGTACGAAGGCCATGCGCTGATTGATATCGGCCAGGTTGGCAAAGGGGGTGTTGCTGAAACCAATGGTGCGTCCATCATCGATGCGGCGGCACTGACTGGCCAACGTCAATTCGATGGCTTCGGCGGCACCGGACGGAAAACCGACCAGGTAGGAAAGATGATTACTGTACAGCAATGAATTGAATCGCCAGTCGCTGTACATCGCTGGTTGCAGAATATTGACCTGTTCGTGTTTGGCCAGATGCTCAACACTTTCGGCGATGTTACCCGCCTCAATCGCCTCGAAGGCCAGGAGAATTTCTTCATGGTCAATCCCGAACTCTAGAGTTTTCTGCCCGACCGGCCACAGCACGGGATGTTGGCCATGCCCATAAATGTTGCTACGTGAACCCAGACAATCCTTCATCGCCTCCAGCCCCCGCTCCCGGTAGAACACATGCAGCGGATATACATCCAGAAACAGCGTGGTATTCCCCATGGCCAGCATTTCGTACACAAACCGGTACATCCGTTGCGAGTAGGACAAGGGAAGGTCGGCCCCCCAATGGGTGAAGCCCCACACCGGGTTGTCCCGGTTGGCCTCTTCATACTCGCGTTGGCGCTGCTCAAACGCGCGAATGGTCGCGCGCTTTTCCCGCTCACTGGGGCTGAGCAAACCTCTCAATCCTTGTCTGGCGCTGTCCTTCAGTTGCTATATCGTTTCCTCTTCCGCCTGAACTTTCTCGATCGTGTCGGCCGCGTGCAGCAATCCACAACCCACCTGTTTCGAGGCGAAGGCCGCCAGCCCGGCCCGGGAAACGCGGGTCGTGGCGCCACAGCTGGGCATAGGCGGCATTGATCGCCTTGTTGCGCGCCTTCGGGTCGGCGATCAGCTTGCCGTTCGGTGCCACGACGTTTTCGACCCGCTGCTGGTAGCCGCGCCAATGGTTTTCGCAGGCCGTTCCTGGCCGTTCGCTGAGCGTCGGTGAGGGTGCCCGCGCCGAAGTGAAACTGGATTGTCGCGGCGTCACCGGGTTGCTGGGGGCCACTGGCGTGGCCTCCTGTTGAGGGGCACTTCTCGCGGCTGGTGGCGCAGCACCCTGTCGGGACTCATAGGTGGCGGTGGTAAACGAGGGGACGAGCCCAGCCTTGCAGGGACAGCCGCTGCGGCTGTCCAGCGAGCCCGCCACCAGGCCCCCGTGACTGCCAAAGAACGCGATGCCACCCTCGATTTCGTAGGTTTCATCATTTTTGCCACAGGACACCGGATCCCCTGCGCGAGCATGGGCGAAGCCAAACATCATGACGCGGGTATCGGCGTCCAGCACCTCGCCACCACAGGTGGTCTTGTCACCCTTGCGAATGAAATATCCCTTTGCCATTGCTTGAACTCCTTGTCTGATGACGATCAAATTGCTCCTGCTCCCGATGGGACGGAGGAGTGGCAAAGTGCCGCGCACAGGGTTCACTACGAGGCTGTCGTGCGTAAATCAGACGTTTCCTTGTCTGCTGTAGTCCGATTCCGCAATCGTACCAATGTTGGGAGTCGCTCCAACGAAGGTGCTAGGCTCTGTCCTGAATCCTGCGCACGGTGAAGGAAGGTTTATGCTGAAGTTTCTCGCTCTGTTCACGCTGCTGGCATCCGCCACTGTCCACGCTCAACCCGCCCTGCAAACCGATCTGCCGCTCAAGTACATGGAACAGGTCAACCGCGATTCCAGCGGGCAGCCGCTGGTGATTTTTCTCCACGGCTATGGCAGTAACGAGCAGGATCTGTTCGGCATCAAGGATGACTTACCCAGCGAATACAACTACCTGTCGGTGCGGGCGCCGATGGTGATGCAAGAGGGAAGTTACCAGTGGTTTCGCAAGAAAGGCGAAGGTGCCTACAACGGCGAGACAGATGACCTGAAGTCCAGCGGCCAGTTGCTGCTGGAGTTCATCACACAGGCGACGAAAAAATATCACACACAACCGCATAAGGTGTTCCTGGTGGGGTTCAGCCAGGGCGCGATCATGTCCTACGAAGTCGCCCTGCGGCGTCCCGAAGCGGTGGGCGGGATTGCCGCGTTGAGCGGGCGGATCCTGCCGGTGCTGCGGTCCGAGCTCAAACCGGATGAAAAGCGCGAGTCGCTGGCGATTTTCATCGGCCATGGCACGGCGGACCAGCGCCTTCCCTTGAGCGATGGCACCGAAGCCAACAGCCTGTTGCAAAGCGTATCACTGGAGCCCGAGTTCCACGCTTACCAAGGTGTTGGCCACAGCATCAGTGCCGAAGAACTGCAGGACTTGAGCGCCTGGCTGCAGCGCCTCAATCCCTGAGGCTTATTTGCCGCTGACGATCTGCTTGATCAGGGTTTCGTGAGCCGCCATGTCGCCGGGGCGGGAGATGACCTGAATCACGGTCATGTGGTTGCCCGATGCCGCCATCAACGTGGTGTTGAGGGTCGTGCCGCCGCCCTGGGTGGCGGTGCTGTCGACCTGGCGCACGCCCAGGCCTGTTGCCTTCAGGGTCAGGCTTTTTTCGCTGAGTTTGTTGTAGTCCGGCAGGGCTTGGTGTTGCGCCGAGTCGAAATCGGCCGCGGTGTCGTCGAGAAACTCGCCGTCGTTGTCCTTGACCTTGACCCCCTCGGGCAGGCTGTTTTGCGCAGCGATCACCACGGTCTTGGTGGTTTCATTGGCGTACATGGTGCCGCTTGCGCCCGTGGGGCTGGCTGGCAACGGGTTGGCGATGAACCCCTTGGGCAGGGTGAAGGTGAACTTGCCGTCGAGCATCGAGACCTTCTGCCCCTGCACCGTCTCTTTGGCGGGGGCCTTGGCCGCCTGCACATTCAAAGCCCCCAGGCTGGCAGCTGTTGCCAGCAACAGGACAACGGCTTTTTTACTCAACAGTGACATTCGAAAACTCCAGGGATGGTCGCGCGGTGGGGGCGCGATCATCCCATGGAGGTCGTGACGCATTCCAGTGCGGGCTAACGGACGGTCACTCACTCCAAAGAGCAGGCGCCCGCCGTGATCACTCATTTTCATCACCTTCGAATGTCGTGAACGTCTTACCGGGCCTGGTTCTGCGGGAACAGGTTACGGCGAGTTTCTTCGTCGAATTCGGCCTTTAGCACCAGCTTCTCTTTCAGGCCCAGGGCTCGCTGGGCCGCCGGGCGGGCGCTGATTTCGTCAAACAGGCGCTTGACGTTGGGGTAGGCCGCCAAGCCGTTTTCGCCAAGGATGTACGGCGCATAGTTGGCCCAGCCCCAGAGTGCCATGTCGGCGATGCTGTAGCTGTCGCCAGCCAGGTACTGATGGTCGGCCAGACGCTGGTCGAGTACGCGATAGTGGCGTTCGATTTCCTTGAGATAGCGATTTTTCGCGTAGGGCAGGTCCTCTGGGGCGTGATGCAGGAAGTGCACGGCCTGGCCGGAGAACGGCGACAGGCCGGTGGCAATGAACATCAACCACGACAGCAGCTCGGCGTTGCCGGCAGCGCTGCTGGGCAGGAAACGCTCATGCTTTTGCGCCAGGTGCAGCAGGATGGCCTGGGAGTCGAAAACCGTCGCGTCGCCATCAACCAGGGCCGGAACCTTGGCGTTCGGGTTGATCGCGAGGAAGGCTGGCAAATGCTGCTCGCCCTTGAAGGTGTCGACGCCGATCAACTCATAGGGCGTTTGCAGTTCTTCGAGCAGCAGGGCGACTTTCATCGGGTTAGGCGAAGGATGGAAAAAGAATTTCATGGTGTAGGCCTCAGTCGGGATTGGTTTGGAACTGAGGCTGATGGTGGAGCAAACCTGTTCGATTGACGTACGAGGATGTTGCGCTACTCGTTCGAAATGGTTGAACGTGTTGCCTGGGGAGCGGGTTTCGCCAGCAACCGCCTGGTGACGCCGAGCATGGCTACCGAGACGGCCACGCCAACACCAAAACCCATCATGCCCATGCTGGGCAAGGTCAGCGTCACGACCAGGCAAAAAGCGGAAAATGAATACATACCGGTGGCCGTTGCCCGCAGTAACGCGGCGGTAAACGCCGGGCCTCGGGTTTGCTGGGAGAACACCGCCATCACACTGCCCAGCACCGGGAACACGGCGAGCAGGCCGCTCCAGCGGTCGCCAACGGTACTCGCGAGCCAGGTGACAGCCAGGGTCAGCAAGGCGCCGGCAATCATGCGCAGCAGCAATTTATCGGACTTTGGCGCCGGTCCTGAAACGATTGGCTGCACGGCCGGGAATAAGTGCGGCGCGGCCAGCAGTGCAGTGGCGGCGGCAATCACCGAGAGGGGGAGTGACGGTGGGAGCAACGACAGGACCACGGCAACCAAGGCCCATACCAGGAGCGAGATCGTCAATGCCAGCGGCCATTTTGCGCGTTGCGCGACCTGCGCATAGGTCACGCAGAAGGCAATCATCGCGAACATCGCCGACAGTGCGGCCATGGCCGACTGGGCGGCGAATGCCTGGCCTTGCTCAATGGCAAGGAACAACAGGATAGGTCCGACCACCACCGGCAACCCCGACAACCAACCCGCCACGCTTGGCCCCCAGCGTTTGCCCGCCAGGGAGATCAGTAGCAAAAAGCCAGGAATGACCAGCAATTTGAGCATCAACACGCGCACGTCTCCGACCTGTGTATGGGCGGCAACGTTAGCATCTGGCGGGGTGATTTGCTCTAGTGTTGAACAATTTTTGTATACAAAATGGAGTGCCCGCTGGCTCCTACAAGGAGGACGAGCCGTTCAGCCAATAAAGAAACCCGGTACGACGTGAATCGCACCGGGTGTTTTGCCAGGCGGCGGCGGATCTTCGTGGGTCCCCGCGCCGTCTGTTAAACGCTGTCGTCTTAAGCCCGTTCGAGCGCCAAGGCCACGCCCTGACCACCACCGATGCACAGGGTGGCGAGGCCTTTCTTGGCGTCTCGCTTGATCATTTCATGCAGCAGGGTCACCAGGACGCGGCAGCCCGAGGCACCGATCGGGTGGCCGAGGGCGATAGCACCGCCGTTGACGTTGACCTTGTTCAAGTCCCATTCCAGGTCCTTGGCCACGGCCAGCGATTGTGCGGCGAAGGCTTCGTTGGCTTCGATCAGCTCAAGCTGGTCGATAGACCAGCCAGCCTTGTCCAGGCAGCGGCGAGTGGCCGACACCGGGCCGATGCCCATGATTGCCGGGTCCACGCCAGCGTTGGCGTAAGCAGCAATTTTTGCCAGTACCGGCAAGCCCAGGGCCTTGGCTTTTTCGGCACTCATCAGGATCACGGCCGCGGCGCCGTCGTTGAGCGACGAAGCGTTGCCAGCGGTCACCGAACCGTCCTTCTTGAAGGCAGGCTTGAGCTTGCCCAGGGACTCGGCGGTGGTGCCGGCCCGTGGCTGCTCGTCGGTGGCGAAGGACAGCGGATCGCCCTTGCGCTGTGGGATCAGGATCGGGGTGATTTCATCGACGAAACGCCCGGCTTCGATGGCGGCCACGGCTTTCTGCTGGGAAGCGGCAGCGAAGGCATCCTGCTGCTCGCGGCTGATGTCGTACTTCTGCACCAGATTCTCAGCGGTGATGCCCATGTGGTAATCGTTGAACGCATCCCACAGGCCATCGCTGATCATAGTGTCGACGATTTGTGCGTTACCCATGCGCAGGCCGGTGCGGGCACCGGGCATGACGTAGTTGGCCAGGCTCATGTTTTCCTGGCCGCCAGCGATGATCACCTCGGCGTCGCCGCAGCGGATCGCCTGGGCGCCCAGGTGCAGGGCCTTGAGGCCCGAGCCACAGACCTTGTTCAGGGTCATGGCCGGCACGGCAAACGGCAGGCCTGCCTTGATGGACGCCTGTCGCGCGGGGTTTTGCCCGGCACCGGCGGTCAACACCTGACCCATGATCACTTCATCGACTTCGGCCGGGTCCAGACCAGTTTGTGCCAGCAATTGACGGATCACCGCCGCGCCCAGGTCAACGGCGGAAACATTGGCCAGGGAACCCTGGAAACTGCCGATCGCGGTGCGCGTGGCGGCAACAATGACGACTTCTTGCATGGAATGGTTCCTCACTGGTCAGCGAACTGCATTTCCGGAACGTGGTCCGGGACGATCAGTTTACCAGCGGTTTTGGCGACGATTTCTTCAACGCTGACGCCAGGTGCGCGTTCCTTGAGGACAAATGCGCCATTCTCGATTTCCAGGTAAGCCAGGTCGGTCAGAACGCGCTTGATGCAACCGGCGCCTGTCAGCGGCAGGCTGCATTGGGACAGCAGCTTGGACTCACCGTCCTTGGACGCGTGGGTCATGATGACGATGATGTTGTCTGCGCCAGCCACCAGGTCCATGGCACCGCCCATGCCCTTGACCAGCTTGCCGGGGATCATCCACGAGGCGATGTTGCCTTGCACGTCGACCTCAAAGGCGCCCAGCACGGTCAGGTCAACGTGGCCACCGCGGATCATCGCGAAGGACTCGGCCGAGGAAAAGATCGAGGCGCCGATCCGGGCGGTCACGGTTTGCTTGCCGGCGTTGATCATGTCGGCATCGATGGTTTCTTCAGTTGGAAAAGGACCCATGCCCAGCAGGCCGTTTTCCGACTGCAGCATGACTTCCATGCCTTCGGGGATGTAGTTGGCGACCAGGGTCGGAATGCCGATGCCCAGGTTCACGTAGAAGCCGTCCTGCATTTCGCGGGCGACGCGTTGAGCCATTTGTTCGCGGGAAAGTGCCATTGTTGTTATTCCTTCATTCGGTCCGGGGGCAGGGGATCACTTACGTACGGTGCGCTGTTCGATGCGCTTCTCGAACGTGCCGCAGATGATCCGGTCGACGTAGATGCCAGGGGTGTGGATCTGCGACGGCTCCAGCTCGCCGGGTTCGACGATCTCTTCGACTTCAACCACGGTGATCTTGCCGGCGGTGGCAGCCAGCGGGTTGAAGTTCTGTGCGGTGTGGCGATAGATCACGTTACCGAAATGGTCGGCTTTCCAGCCTTTGACGATGGCGAAGTCACCGGTGATGGATTCTTCCATCAGGTACTTGCGGCCATGGAATTCGCGCACTTCCTTGCCGTCGGCGACTGGAGTGCCGACGCCGGTGGCGGTGAAGAAGGCCGGGATGCCGGCACCGCCTGCGCGCATTTTTTCAGCGAGGGTGCCTTGCGGGGTCAGGATGACTTCGATTTCGCCCTTGAGCAGTTGCTCCTCGAACAGCTTGTTTTCGCCGACGTAGGAGGCCACCACTTTGCTGATCTGGCGGTCGGTCAGCAGCACGCCGAGGCCGAAACCGTCGACGCCGCAGTTGTTGGAAACGACGGTGAGGTCGCGAGTGCCTTTGCGCTTGATCTCGTTGATCAGGTTCTCCGGGATCCCGCACAGGCCGAAGCCGCCGGCGATCACGGTCATACCGTCTTCAAGACCGGCCAGGGCTTCCTCGTAGGAACTCACGCGCTTGTCGAAACCTGCCATATGCACCTCTTTTATTCTTTGTGGGCGGCTGGCTAGCCGAATGGGATTGAGTGTCGCGCGACAAGATTCATTTGTTAAGTTGATTTTTAATGTTGATTAATGGATAAAACTCAACAATCTAACGCGTTGGAGACAGTGACCATGACAGTCAAGCAGATCCGCGCCTTCCTGGCTGTGGCCCAAAGCCTCAGTTTTGCCGTGGCCTGCGAGCGCCTGCACCTGTCGCAATCGGCCTTGAGCCTGACCATCAAGGCACTGGAGGAGGGCCTGGGCGGGCGATTGTTCACCCGCAACACACGCAATGTGGCGTTGACCGCCGAAGGCGAAACCCTGGTGCCGCTGGCGCGCCGCCTGATCGCCGATTGGGACAATGCCGAGGATGAGTTGCGCCAGCGCTTCACCTTGCAGCGTGGTCGAGTGACCCTGGCGGCCATGCCCTCGTTTGCCGGCAACCTGCTGCCGCCGATCCTCAAGACATTCCGCGTCCGCTATCCGAAAGTCAACGTCACGGTCAACGACGTGATCAACGAGCAGGTGCTGGAAATGGTTCGCGACCGCCAGGTGGAGCTCGGTGTGGCGTTCGAGCCGACCATGAGCTCATCGCTGCAATTCACGCCACTTTACATGGATCGCTTCGTGGCAGTGGTGCCTCAAGACTCACCGCTGGTCGAGCTCGAGGAAATCGACTGGCAGACCTTGCTCGAGGAACCGTTCATTACCTTGCAGCGCCCGTCGACGGTGCGGGTGATGCTGGAAGAGCATTTGCAGGCCCGGGGCATGAAGCTGCCGGTGGAGTTTGAAAGCCATCAACTGGCGACGGTCGGGCGGATGGTTGCCAGTGGGTTGGGCGTGAGCGTGGTTCCGGCCTTGTGTGTGGGTCAGATGCGTGAACTCGGAGCGCATTGCATTACCTTGCGTGACCCGGTGTTGGAGCGGGCCATTGGCGTGCTGACCTTGCAGGGAGGGGAGTTGTCGGCGGCGGCGCAGGCATTGTTTGATGTGCTCAAGGAAGAAAATCTCGGCCAACAACTTTCCCCTGGGCTGAACAAACCCCTGTAGGAGCTGCCGCAGGCTGCGATCTTTTGATCTTGTTTTCTGGCGGTGCTGAAATTGCTGAGGATCAAGATCAAAAGATCGCAGCCTGCGGCAGCTCCTACAAGGGGGAGGTGTTTTGTCAGGCGGAGAGGCGCTGTGCCAGTAACGGCAGCAACTGCTCGCAGGACATTTCTATTTTCAGGTCCAGCATGTCATCCGCCCGTGTCTTGCCCAGGTTGATCGCCAGCAGCGGCTTGCCCTGATCCACCACCGCCCGGCACAGGCGAAACGCCGAGTACGCCATCAGCGACGAGCCAACCACCAGCAACCCGGCGGCCTTTTCCACCGTGGCCAGCGCTTTCGCCGCCGTGTGCTGTGCAACGTTCTCACCGAAAAAAACCACGTCCGGTTTCAACCGTTCGCCACTGCAATGCGGGCAGAGCGGAACCTGGAAGCGTGCCTCGAAGGCCGGGTCGAGCAAGGTGTCGCCGTCCGGGGCCTGCACTGCGTCCACGCCTGCGAGGTAGGGGTTTTGGGTTTCCATCAGCTGCTGGATCGAATCGCGCTCGCTGCGTCTTGCGCAGTCCAGGCACAGTACCCGGTGCAGGCTGCCGTGAAGTTCGATCACATCATGGCTGCCGGCCTGGTCGTGCAGGGTATCGACGTTCTGCGTGATCAAGCCGCCGATCCGTCCCGTGCTTTGCAAGCGGGCCAGGGTGTCGTGGGCCACGTTCGGTTGCGCCTGGCGCACCCGCGGCCAGCCAAGCATCGCCCGCGCCCAATAGCGCCGCCGGGATTCGGGTGCCGAGAGAAACTCCTGATACATCATGGGCTGGCGGCCACGGCGCACGCCCTGATTGTCACGGTAGTCCGGAATGCCCGACGGGGTACTGATACCGGCACCGGTCAGGACCGCGAACGGCTCGTCGGCGATGAGCTGTTGGAGCTGGTCGAGTTGTTCGTGGATAAGGCTATCGAGCATCTCAATACCCCGCAAACCTGTAGGAGCGAGCACGCTCGCGATGGACGTCAACGATAACACTGGCGGTCTGACGCCCCGCGGTGTTTCGTCTTCAATCGTCGGAGCGCCGCCCGGAACATGCTCGCTCCTACAGGGGGGGCGTGTTACTTACGTGCCTCCAGAATCAGGTTGAACGGTGTCTCCGTGGCCCGTCGGAATGTGCTGAATCCCGCCTCACTGAACACCTTGCGCAACCGTGCTTCACCTGCTTGTGCGCCAAGGCCCAGGCCGACTTCCTGGGACAGCGAATTGGGCGTGCAGATGAAGGTGGAGGCGGCATAGAACAGCCGGCCGACCGGGGTGATGTTGTCGTCCAGCGAGTCGTTGGCGAACGGCTCCACGAGCAATACCGTGCCATCCGGCTTCAAGGACTCGTACGCGTGCTTGGCCGCGCCCACCGGGTCGCCCATGTCGTGCAGGCAGTCGAAGTAGCAGACCAGGTCATAGTCGTTGCCGGGATAGCTCTTGGCCGTACCCTGGAAGAACCGTGCCCGGCCGGACACGCCACCTTCTTCGGCGCGCTGGGTGGCGACGGTGACGGACGGAGCGTGGTAATCGAAACCAACGAACCGCGAGTTCGGGTACGCCTGGGCCATGATCACCGTCGACGCGCCGTGACCGCAGCCAATGTCGGCGACCTTGGCGCCTTCCTCCAGTTTGGCTACCACACCGTCCAGGGCCGGTAACCACTCGGCGATCAGGTGCGCCTTGTAGCCGGGCCGGAAGAAACGTTCGGTGCCGCTGAACATGCACGGGTGGTGATCGCCCCACGCCAGGGCGCCATCGCCACGCATGGCCTTGACCAGTTTGTCCTTGTCATGAAAAAACGATGCAACTACGCCGATGCCACCCGCCACATAGACCGGCGAGTCTTCGACGGCCAGTGCCAGGGCTTGTTCTTCGGGCAGGCGGAATTGACCGTCGCTGTGTTCCATATAGCCAGAAGCTGCGTGGGCGCTGAGCCATTCGCGCACCAGGCGAGGGTTGCAGCCGGTCTTCTCGGCGAGAGCTTCGGGCTTGACTGGCTGGCTGTCTGCCATGGCCCGGTACAGGCCGAGCTCTTCACCAAGGATGACGTTAGCCAGCATCGCCGCGCCGCCCATGTCGCCTACCAGTTTGCCCATGAAATCGTTGAGTTTGGCCTCGTCCATCACGTGTGCTCCTTTTGCAGGATCAGAGTCCAGTGGCGGTGTTTATCGAGGCGTTCGCCCCTGGGCGGTGGTCGTGGAATGGACAGGACGATCAACTCGTCCTGTGTGGATTAAGTTTAGTTCTCAGGGGCTGTGGCGCCGTCCCAAGCGACGAAAGCCAATGTCCCTGATTGACGCAGCCCCCTGTGGGAGCGAGCAGGCTCGCTCCCACAGGGAGGGTGTTTGGCAGTCCCTATGCATGTATCCCAATGTATCCAGACTGTTTCTCGATACAGTCCCCGCCAATTCAAGGCCACCCCCGAACACAGACCAGATACAAACCTGCGCTGAACTGTGAGGACCATTCGCTCCTGACTCCGATGGGGATCATCATGACAACGCTTGTGCCTCAACCCACTCTCAACGCCGCGCCGGTCGATCGCCTGCGGGTCGATCGCTACACCAATGGCATCATTGGTCCGAGCCAGCCGATGCTCGGCCCGCTGGCCGATGGCGGCACCCTGGTCACCGGAACACCGCCAGGTTGCTGGGGGCCGATGATCACGCCCGCTTTCGAGGGGGGCCATGAAGTGACGCAACCGGTGGCCATCGCCGGGGCGCAAATCGGCGATGCCGTGGCGATCAAGATCAACAGCATGCGCGTCACGTCGCTGGCCACTTCCTCCGGGGTCATGAGCTTTGTCGAGGGGCGCTACAACGGCGATCCGTTCGTCTCCAAGTTCTGCTCCAAATGTGGCACCGAGCATCCGGCCAGCCATGTCGAAGGCATTGGCGAGGACGCGATTCGCTGCAACCACTGTGACGCCGAGGTCAGCGCATTTCGCTTCAGCCACGGCTATGTGATCGTCTTTGACGCGCAGAATCAGGTCAGCCTGACGGTCAACCAGGACATCGCCAACCGACTGGCCGGCAATGCCTCTGAGATGTCGGCGCTGCCGGAATTCGCCGCGCAGCATTCAATCCTGTCCCTGGCCCGCGCCGATATCCCCGGGGTTGCCGCGCCTATGCGGCCGTTCCTTGGAAACATCGGCACCTTGCCGTCCCGAGACATTCCCGACTCGCACAACTGTGCCGACTTCGGCCAGTACCTGATCAATGCGCCGCACCGTTTCGGCATGACCCGCGAAGAGTTGCACGCGGCCAAGACCGACGGCCACATGGACACCAATTCGGTCCGCGAGGGCTGTGTGTTGATCTGCCCGGTGAAAGTGCCGGGGGCCGGCGTTTACATGGGCGACATGCATGCGCAACAGGGCAACGGCGAGATCGCAGGCCACGCAACCGACTGTTCCGGGGAAACCGAGGTGGTGGTGCAAGTGGTGAAAAACCTGACGCTGGAAGGGCCGATCCTTCTGCAAAACCTTGATGATCTGCCACCGATGGCGCGCCCGATGGATGCCGGGCAGCGCGCGAAAGTCCGGGAGCTGGGAGAGCGTTGGGGCCAGCACGAGATCGAACAGAGTGGCCCGATCACCTTCATCGGCAGCGGCGAGAACCTCAATCTGGCGGTGGAAAACGGCTTGACCCGCGCCGCCACCGTCACCGGCCTGCCTTATGACGAAGTGCTCAATCGCGCCACCATCAGCGGCTCCATCGACATCAGTCGCCTGCCAGGCACTGTGCGCGTGACCTTCCTGTGCCCGATGGATGTGCTCGATCGCATGGGCATCGGTCATCTGGTGCGCGAGAAGTACGACCTGGCGTAATGCCCGGATGCGGGTTTGTACCAGAGTGTGTACAGACCCGCTGGCGATACAAGCGTTGCTGTTTTCCGTCGACCCGCCACACAGGCCCGATACATCCCTTCGATTAACTGTGATGACATTCTGACAACCCTTGGGATCGACATCATGCAAACCTCTGTCACATCAGCACAGGCCAGCGTCGGGCTCGGCCTGCGTCGCGGTTTGATCAAAGACCTGCTGGCCGCCCCGGCCGGCCATTTCGACTTTCTTGAAGTCGCGCCGGAAAACTGGATCGGCATCGGCGGCGCCCATGGCCTGGCGTTTCGAACCCTGGCCGAGCGCTACCCGTTATCCTGCCACGGCTTGTCCCTGTCCCTGGGCGGGCCATCGCCGCTGGATGTCGAATTCCTGAAAGAGGTGCGGGTCTTCCTCGATCACCACGACGTGCCGCTGTACAGCGAGCACTTGAGCTACTGCAGCGACGACGGTCACCTGTATGACCTGTTGCCGTTGCCCTTTACCGAAGAGGCGGTGCATCACGTCGCCGCGCGCATCCGTCAGGCCCAGGACATTCTCGGCCGCCGCCTGGCGGTGGAAAACGTCTCCTACTATGCCGCACCGCAGCAGGACATGGACGAGGTGACGTTCACCAACGCCGTGCTGCGTGAAGCCGATTGCGACCTGTTGCTGGACGTCAACAATGTGTACGTCAACTCGATCAACCATGGTTTCGACCCGCGTACGTTCCTGGCCGGGATCGATGCGAATCGTGTCGTGGCCATGCACATCGCCGGGCATTTCGATGAGTCCGACACCTTGAAAATCGACACCCACGGCGCTTCGGTGAAACCGGCGGTGTGGTCGTTGCTGGCCCAGGCCTATTCCCGATTTGGCGCGCAACCGACTTTGCTCGAGCGCGATTTCAACTTTCCGGTGTTTTGCGAACTGGTCGCCGAGTTGCAGACCATTCGCCGGTTGCAAACCGAGGGGGTCAACCGTGGTTAAGCGCACCCTGCACGAGCAGCAAAACAGTCTGGGGCGCTACGTGCGCGACCCCGAGCGTTACGCGCCACCGCCGGAAATGGACCCGGCGCGGGCCCAGGTATATCGCGACCTGGTGTTCGCCAACTTGTCGTCATTGATCGGCGGCACCTTTCCGGTATTGGTGAAGATTCTCGGCGACACGCAATGGCGGGCGCTGGTACGGATTTTCCTGCGCGACTACCGAGCCCACACGCCGAAATTCGGCGAAATCGCCCAGGAGTTTGTCGAGTTTCTGGCCTCAGAGCCTGCGGCGCTGGCTGCTGGCCCCTGGCCGCCGTTCATGGTCGAACTGGCGCACTACGAATGGGTGGAAATGGTCCTGCAACAATCCGAAGCCGAGCCGTTGCCCGGCGGCGATGTCGATGGGTTGCTGGATTGTCCGTTGCAGGTTTCGCCATTGGCCTGGCCCCTGGCGTATGCCTGGCCAGTGCAGTTGGTCGGGCCGCATCATCAGCCTGATGCGCCGCCGGATCAGCCGACATTGCTGCTGGTGCGTCGGGACCCGGATTTCAGCGTGAAGTTTTCTGAATTGAGCCCGTTGGCGTTTCGGTTGTTGCAGCGTATCGAGGAATTTCCCGGGCAGACCGGACGTGCGCAGTTGCAGGGATTGGCGGCGGAGGCGGGGATGACGGAATCGACGGTGTTTATGGACAGCGGCCTGGGGTTGTTGCGGCAGATGCACGGGGAGGGCGTCGTAGGCGTCGTTGCTTGATGATCGTTCCCACGCTCTGCGTGGGAATGCATCCCGTGACGCTCCGCGTCACCATTGCGCAGGACACAAGCCTTGTGTTGTTAGCGGAACGCGGAGCGTCCCTGGCGGCGTTCCCACGCAGAGCGTGGGAACGATCGTTTAGCCACGCAACTTGAGCTCTGCACATAACCCACCACCCTCGCGATTGCTCAAGGTCAACGATCCCCCGATCGCCAACGCCAGCTGTTGCGCGATGGCCAACCCCAACCCGGTACCGCCAGTGCTGCGGTTGCGCGAATTTTCTACGCGGTAGAACGGCTGCATGACCTGGGCCAGTTCCGCTTCGGCGATGCCCGGGCCGCGGTCCATGACCTTCACCGACACGCTGCCATCGGCTTTCTTCTCAACCAGCAGTTCCGCAGCGCCGGCGAATTTGAGCGCGTTGTCCGTCAGGTTCACCAGCACTCGCCGCAGGGCGTGGGGGCGGGTGTCGATGACGCTGGCGCTTTTGCCGCTCAGTTGCACCTGCTTGCCCATGTCCTGGTAATCGAACACCAGGCTGTCGAGGAACGAGTCCAGGTCGGTGCGTCGACTTTCTTCGGTGGCGCCGTGGACGCTGCGGGCGTACGCCACGCCTTCTCGCACCAGATGTTCCATCTCGCCCAGGTCGTTCCACAGCTTGTCTTTCTCCACCGAGTCGTCCATGAACTCGGCGCGCAGTTTCATCCGGGTGATCGGTGTCTGCAGGTCGTGGGAAATCGCCGCCAACAGTTGCATGCGTTCCTTGAGGTAGGCGGCGATGCGTGCCTGCATGGCATTGAAGGCCTTGGCGGCGTGGGCCACTTCGGTCGGGCCTTTTTCGTCCAGCAGCACCGGGTGGGTGTTGGGGTCGAGGGTGTCCACGGCTTCGGCGAGGCGGGTGAGGGGGCGGATGGCGATCCTCACGGCCAGCCAGGTGCAGGCAATCATCAGCGCCAATTGCCCGAGCAGCACCATGGGCAGCCAGGGCGACAGCGGCACCATCGAGGGCCGCACATCGATGGTCAATGGGCTGCCGTCGGACAGCTTGAGGTGCACCTGGAAGTGCTTCGCAGGCCCGGGAATATCGCTGAAGGTCATCGGGTAGTCCTTGCCGATGGAATTCTTGATCGATGTCATGGCAATCGGTGCCTCGGGCATGTCCGTGTCCATGGCTGTGCCGGGTGAACCTTCATTGAGCAGATAGCGGTAATTGCGCCGATCCAGTTGCTGCAGCCAACTCGCACGCTCTGGCGCCGGCAGGCGGTCGAGGATGGCGATGGAGGTCGAGACGTCGGTTTCCAGGTTGCCGAGCATGGTGTTTTTCGAGCTTTCATAGCGCTCGTAGTACTGCGCACCGAAGGACAGCGCCTGGGCGAGGATCAGGCCGATCAGGAAGATCAGCGACAGTCGCGAAGCCAGGGTGCGGGGCCAGCGCAGCGACAGGTTCATGCTGGCGCCCCGACGATTTCCACCGGCAGGGAAAACACGTAGCCCTCGCTGCGTACGGTCTTGATGTAGGCCGGCTCGCGGGCGTCGTCCAACAGGCGCTGGCGCAGGCGACTGACCAGCAGGTCGATGGAACGATCGAACAGGTCGGCGTCGCGGCCCTGGGTCAGGTTGAGCAATTGGTCGCGATTGAGCACCCGTTGCGGATGATCGAGGAACACCCGCAGCAACCGATATTCGGCACCGCTGAGGGCGACCATGGTGCCGTCGCCATCGAGCAGGTGCCGGGCGGACGTGTCCAGGCGCCAGCGACCGAAGGCCAGCAAGCGGCTGGATTCGGTCACCACCAGGTTCGGTGGCAACATGCGCGTGCGGCGCAATACGGCGTTGATCCGCGCCAGCAGTTCACGGGCGGCGAAGGGCTTGACCAGGTAGTCGTCAGCGCCCATTTCCAGGCCGATGATGCGGTCGGTTTCGTCGTTGCGCGCGGTGAGCATCAACACCGGCGTGGCCTTGTGTTTGCCGGCGCGCAACTCGCGGCAGAGCATCAGGCCGTCGTCGCCCGGCATCATGATGTCCAGCACGATCAGGTCCACCGGCGTGGATTCAAGGAAGCTGCGCATCTGCCTTCCATCGGCCACGACCGTGGTGCGCAGGCCGTTTTTCTTCAGGTAGTTGCCCACCAGCTCGCGTATCTCGCGGTCATCGTCAACGATGAGAATGTGATCGACGTGCTCCATGGGGACTTGCCTCTGTCAGTGGGGGATATCGCACAGTCTATCGAGCCTTGGCCCGCTCGCCCGCCGTCCTTTGTATTGCAGTGTATCTGGCCTGTCAGCGGATACATACCGAGGCAAAAACGGCCATTTCCAGGGGTTTTGTATCCCTCTGTATCGCGCAGCGGTCCAGATACTTACCGATTTACACGCGCCGGTTCCCGACACATACGGGATACCTCGCAGGCTTCTAATAGGTTCCATCGAGGCAAACCCAAGCGCCTCTACCCACAAACGATGAACCTTGAGGAAACCGCCATGAACACCAAAGCCATCTACGCCGCTTGCCTGTTTGCCGCCCTGAACATATGCACCTTGTCGGCCCGCGCCGAAGCTGATGTTACCCCGATGAGCTACAGCTATGGCTCGCACCTGGACATCAAGAAAGTGCTGTCGCTGAAACAGGACTCTGCGCCTTCCTGCGGTGTGGTGAATGCCCAGTTGACCTACCTGGATTCCCAGAGCAAGACCCAGGTCCTGGACTACCGCAAATTGGCTGACAACTGCAATTCGGACAACTGAGTCCGGCGAACACCCATTGCCCTTTGAAGACAGGAACACAGCCATGAACACCATCAGCCGATTCTTGACCGCCATTGCCTTTTCCGTCGCCGGTGCCGCGGCCCATGCCAACGCCGCAGTAGAGCAAAACGCTTGCGGCAGCAGCACCTGCTTTCAACTGACGCCGGTGGCGCAGAAGGGCGCTGACGCCTTCCTCGCCGAGGACGGCTACAACCGCACGCCTCAGGGGCAAGTGGTGGCAGAAAACGGCGCCAGTCACACGTCTCAGGGCAAGTGGCTGGAAGAACACAACGCGTGAATCCAGAACACCACCGATCCATGTGGGAGTGAGCCTGCTAGCGAAGGCTGAGGGTCAGTCGGCAGCGATTTTGAATGTGCTGACCTCTTCGCGAGCAGGCTCGCTCCCACAGGGGACGGGTGTGAATTGCCCCCCTCTATTTGCAAGGTGATCTCCATGTTACTCATCGCTTTCCTGGGCGGCATATTGACCGTCCTCAGCCCGTGCATCCTGCCGGTCGTTCCCTTCCTGTTCGCCGGGGCCGACCGTACGCGCTCCTCGATCCTGCTGACCCTGGGCGGCATGGCCCTGACGTTTGCCCTGATCTCCAGCCTGGCGGTGGTCAGCAGTGAATGGGTGATCCAGGCCAGCAACACCGGCCGTCATGTGGCACTGATCGTGATGGTGGTGTTCGCCCTGTCGCTGATTTCCGCACGGGTCGGCGACTGGTTGGCGCGTCCATTCGTGGCGCTGGGCAATCGCATCGGCCCCAACAGCCGCACAATGTCCGGCCCGCTGAGTTCGATCATGATTGGTGTCGCTACCGGCCTGCTCTGGGCACCCTGCGCCGGGCCGATCCTCGGGGTGATTCTCACCAGCGCAATGCTGCAGGGCGCGAACGCCGGGACCAGTCTGTTGCTGGTGGCCTACGGCCTGGGTAGCGCGTTGTCGTTGGGCACCTTGATCTTCGCCGGTCGTGGCCTGGTCAATCGCTTGAAACCGTCGATCCCGGTCACTGGCTGGTTGCGTCGCGGTGCCGGTGTGGCGGTGTTGGCCGGCGCAGCGGTGATTGCCACCGGAGCAAATGATGTGCTGCTGGCCAACACCTCGTCGCAAGGTATCAGCAGCGTCGAAAAAGGCTTGTTGGAAACCGTGCCGAAAGTCGTCGATTACTTCGTCAGCAAGGTCAAGGCCGAGTCCATGGACAACGCCCAAGGCGCGATGCCGTCGCTGGCCGGTGCGGTGGAGTGGATCAACTCGCCAGCGCTGACCAACGAATCGCTCAAGGGCAAAGTGGTGCTGGTGGACTTCTGGACCTTCGACTGCATCAACTGCAAGCACACCCTGCCGTACGTCAAGGACTGGGCGAAGAAGTATGAGAAAGACGGCCTGGTGGTGATCGGTGTGCACACCCCGGAGTACGGGTTCGAACGCATCATCGACAACGTCCGGGACAAGGTGAAGGAATACGGCATCACCTACCCGGTAGCGATCGACAACAACTATGCGATCTGGCGCAACTTCGACAACCAGTACTGGCCTGCCCACTACCTGATCGATGCGAAGGGCCAGGTGCGGTACACGCACTTTGGTGAAGGTAGTTATGACACTCAGGAGAAGATGATCCAGCAATTGCTTGAAGAGGCGAAGACCGCTGTTCCAGCGGCTTGAAGTCAAAAGATCGCAGCCTGCGGCAGCTCCTACAGAGTATGCGTTCACTGTAGGAGCTGCCGCAGGCTGCGATCTTTTTGCGATATCAATGGCTCACCTCACCGTGAGCCATTGATCGATTGCCCTGACTACGCCGCCACGCCGCCGGCGGCGCGCCATACTCACGGCGAAACGCGCGACTGAATGCCGTGTCGGTCTGGTACCCCACCTCTTCGGCGATGCGCATCAACGAGCTGTTACTGCTGCGTAACAGGTTGGCCGCCAGCAACATCCGCCATTGCGTCAGGTATTGCATCGGCGTGACCCCCACCAGTTGCGCAAAGCGTTCTGCCAGGACCGATCTAGAGGTGCCGGCGGTGCGCGCCAGCTCATCCAGCGTCCAGGCGTGGCAGGGTTTCTTGTGCAAGGCGTTGAGGGCCGCGCCGACGATCCGGTCGCTTACACCGGCCAGCCACCCGGTCCGCCCCTCGCCATGTTCGTGCATGTACAGGCGCAGTACTTCGATGAAGAGCACCTCGGCCAGTTTCGCCAGCACGCCTTCGCCGCCGGGCCTTGGCGATCGCGCTTCGGCCAGGGCATAACGGACCGAAGATTCCAGCCAGATGCCGGCGTTCGAACCGCGCACATTGACCCTGACCACCGGCGGCAGGCCTGCCAGCAACATGCCGGCCAAACGCGTGTCGCAGGCCAGGTAGCCGCACACCAGGCGCGTCACTGCACCACCACCGCCATAACTCAACTGCCGCGGGCGCCGCGCCAGCACCTCGTCGAGCCGCGCACCGCTGGCGGGCGTCAAACCCGGTCTGGAACTCATGCGATGGGCATGGCCCTGGGGGAATATCACCACGTCGCCGGGGTTGAGCAGCAGCGGAGGATCATCGCCCAGTTCGACGTAGCACTCGCCTTCGGTGATCAAGTGGAAGATCACCACCCGTTCGGCGCCGGGTTCCAGGAACGGTGCCGCCGTGTCGGCGCTCGGCGACTGATAGCACCAGGGGGCGGTGAACCTGGCGTTGATGAAAATCGCGCCGACCAGGCGGACGACGCGCAGGGTCTGTGACAGGGCGTCCATGGGCGTTTTCCCGTGCGGGAGTTTCTGATTGTGAGCGCGTCACGGCCCAAGGTGAATTCTCCGGACGATCGGGCAGTGTTGGCCGACGATCGGACAGGACGCCGATCAGCGACGGAGAGATAGTTTGCACACAGGGCCACCTGGCTCTGTCATCAATAAGAAAAAGTGAGGTTGCCATGCCCAAGTTCGTCATTGAACGCGAGATTCCAGGCGCCGGAGCACTGTCAGAAAGGGATTTGAAAGCTGTCTCGCAAAAGTCCTGCAGGGTGTTGCGCGAGTTGCCAGACGTGCAATGGCTGCAGAGTTATGTCACAGGCGACAAACTGTATTGCGTGTACATCGCGCCAAACGAGGAACTCATCAGGGAGCATGCCCGGCAGGGCGGTTTCCCGGCTAATCGCATTTCCCAGGTCATGAACATCATCGACCCCACCACGGCTGAGTGAGCGTGTGCCCGATCCTGTTCCAAACCAGAGATTGCCTCCATGAGTACACCCATTGATCTTACTGCCTTGAAAACCCGCCAAATGGCCGCGTGGGCCAGTGGCGACTATGCCGTGATCGGCACTACCTTGCAGATCGTCGGTGAGCAACTGGCCGAGGCCTGCGACCTGTTGTGTGATGAACAGGTGCTGGACGTTGCCGCCGGCAATGGCAATGCGACCCTTGCCGCCGCGCGTCGCGGTTGCCGGGTGGTGTCCACCGACTATGTGGCTGCATTGCTCGAGCGTGGCGAAGACCGTGCCCGTGCGGAACGCCTGAACGTGACCTTCCAGGTGGCTGACGCCGAAGCGTTGCCTTTCGCCGATGCCAGTTTTGACGCCGTGCTCTCAACCTTCGGTGTGATGTTTGCACCCGATCAGGTCAAGGCCGCCGCAGAGCTGGCGCGAGTGTGTCGCCCCGGCGGCCGGATCGGCCTGGCCAACTGGACGCCGGAAGGTTTCGTCGGCCAGATGTTCAAGACCCTCGGCCGGCACATGCCACCACCGCCCGGTGCGCAACCGCCCTCGCAGTGGGGCACTGAAGCCTGGCTGCACAAGCACTTTGACGAGCGCGACTTCCTGGTGCAGGTGACGCGCCGGACCTTCAACTTCCGCTATCGCTCGGCCGAGCATTTCATCGATACCTTCCGCAGCTGGTACGGTCCGATCCACAAGGCCTTCGCGGCGCTGCCCCCTGATGGCGCCAAGGCCCTGGAAGACGACCTGACCGAACTGCTCAACCGCCTGAACCGGGCGGGCGACAGGTCGATGGTGGTGCCCAGTGAATACCTGGAGGTGGTCATCACCAGGCGTTGAAGCTGCAGGAGCCGGCTTGCCCGGCTCCTACGGGGCGATACACCGGGCGGTCATTCATCCAGCCGCTCGGTGTACACCACCCACACACTGCAGGGCATTTTGTATAGCAGATGCTCCACCGTGCTGCCGATCAGGCGCCCCATGCCGCGATGGCCGAGACGGCCCATGACGATTACGTCGACATTGAACGCATCGGCAAAGCGGGTCAAAACCTTGGCCGGGTTGCCCATGATCATGTGCCGTTGCGCTTCGGCGATGCCATTGCGTTGGGCCAGTTCGTTGAAGGCTTCCAGCTGCGCGTCATACAGAGTCTTGTGCTTGGTCGAGGAAAAAAACGCCGAGCCGTTGTCAAAGCCGAACTCGTCCGAACTGATGGACGAGAGGTCGTAGGCGTAGACCACATCAAGTTCGGCGTTGCACGCAGTCGCCAGTTTCGTGGCTTCGTGCAGGATGCGGTCGTTGAAAGTCTTGTAGTGATCATCACGATGGAAGGGGTCGATGGCTGCGACCACTTTGCGCGGTAGCGCGTTGATCGCGTGGCTGACGAAGTGTAACGGCACCGGACACTCACGCAGCAAATGCACATCCAGCGGGGTGAAGATCAGCCGCGATAGCAACGACTGGTGCTCCAGCGCCTTGATCAGCACGTCCATCGGCTGTTCCTTGAGGTGAATCAGGATTTCCTCCAGCGGGTTTTGCACCCACGTTACTTCCGTTGTGACGGTTACGCCGATTTTGCGCAGGGGCCGGGCCTGGTCTTCCAGCCACTGACGGTGGCGATCGACGTAACCCAGGCGCATCTGTTCCAGCGCCTTCTCATTGACCATGCCAGCCGTGGCCAGGCCTTCCAGATAGTCGAAGGCCACGATGTGCAACGCCGCGCCCTCCGCCTTGGCCAGCGCGGCCGCCCGGTCGAAAGCAGGGCTGTGTTCCATCAGCGGCGAAGTCACCAGCATGAAGCGAGATTGACCCGACATGACAAACCTCCCGTTGGATAGAGACGACGGTTGTTTGGCTTGGCTTCAATCCTTGAGTATTGACCATGATGGGTGGGGGTGTAGTGGATCAAGTTAACAGACCTCTTGATCTTCTTGCGTCCTTACGCCCTGAGTTTGTCCGTCAACGCCTGTGGGAGATTGTTGTCTGTGTACATATCCATTGCTGCGGTAACGGCGGCTTATGGTTTCGCTTTTACAGCGACTCCCTTTTTCAAACGCCAAAAAG
>NZ_JBYTEO010000036.1:0-72893 GCF_058791355.1 Pseudomonas sp. EB271-G4-1 | reverse complement strand
GCTGAAGGCTGCCCAAGGCAGCCTTCAGCTATGAAACATGTTTACCGGACACTAGTGACGCTCCGCGTGGGAATGCATCCCGTGACGCTCTGCGTCACATCCAGAGCTGGAACGCGGAGCGTCCCTGGCGGCATTCCCACGCAGAGCGTGGGAACGATCAGTCAGCGGTGTACAATGCCGGCAAGTTTCAGGAGTTAATCATGAGTGAAATGCTTGATAAGCCGGTAGACGGCACCCTCGACGCCACCGGCCTCAACTGCCCGGAGCCGGTGATGATGCTGCACCAGCACATCCGTGACCTGGTGCCTGGCGGCCTGCTCAAGGTGATCGCCACCGATCCGTCGACCCGCCGCGATATCCCCAAGTTCTGTGTGTTTCTCGACCATGAACTGGTGGGGCAGCATGAAGATGCGGGCACCTACCTCTACTGGATCCGCAAAAAATCCAGCTGACCCACAAAGCCCTTGTAGGAGCGAGCATGCTCGCGAAAAACCCGAGGGCGCCGTGGGGTGTCAGGCTCCCCGAGTAATCGTTGACGTCCATCGTCGGAACGCCGCCCGGAGCATGCTCGCTCCTACAGGCGAATCCGCTTGCGTGCACTGCGCGTCAGGCGGATCGACAGCATCAGCGCCGCGCAGCTCAGGCCGACGATCAGGCCCTGCCAGAGGCCGCTCGGGCCGCTTGGCGTGCCCAGCCAGTCGGTCAGGCCCAGGGCGTAGCCCACCGGCAGGCCGATGCCCCAGTAGGCGAACAGGGTCAGGATCATCGTCACCCGGGTGTCCTGATAGCCGCGCAACGCGCCGGCCGCCGTGACCTGGATCGCGTCGGAAAACTGGAACAGCGCCGAATACACGATCAGCATCGCCGCCACCTTGATCACCGTCGGGTCCGCCGTGTAGATCGTCGCGATGTGCTCACGCAGCAATAGCATCATGCTCGCCGACAGGCAGGCGTACGCCAACGCCGTGCCCATGCCGACGCCTGCGGCGAAACGCGCTTCACGGGGTTGCCCGCGCCCCAGCGCCTGGCCGACCCGCACGGTCACGGCCATGCCCAGGGAGTAGGGGATCATGAACACCAGCGAGCTGAAGTTGAGGGCGATCTGGTGACCGGCGACCACGGTGGCGCCGAGGCTGCCGATCAACAGGGCGATTACGGCGAAGATGCTCGACTCGGCGAATACGGCAATGCCGATAGGCAGGCCGATGCCCAGCAGGCGCTTGATCACCGACCATTGTGGCCAATCGAAACGGCTGAACAGCTGGCTCGATTGATAGGCTGGCGCCCAGCGCTCCCAGCCGGCCATGCCCAGGGCCATCACCCACATCACGATCGCCGTGGCCCAGCCGCAACCGACACCGCCCATGGCCGGCACGCCGAAGTGGCCATAGATGAACACGTAATTCAGCGGAATGTTCAGCGCCAGGCCGCACAGGCCCAGGACCATCGCCGGGCGAGTGCGGCCCAGGCCATCACTGAAGCAGCGCAGCACATGGTAGATCGCGACCGCAGGCAGGCCGCTGGCGATGCCGTGCAGGTACTGCATGCAGGGGCCGATCAGTTCGGGATCGACCTTCATCACGCGCAGGACCGGCTCGGCGCCCAGCAGCAGGCCGGTCGCGATCAGGCCCACCACCAACGCCAGCCACAGCGCCTGACGCACGATCGGGCCGATCTCGCTGTGGGTCCCGGCACCAAAGCGCTGGGCGACTTTCGGCGTGGTGGCCAGCAACGTGCCGGTCATCAACAGGAACACCGGCACCCAGATCGAGTTGCCTAGCGCCACTGCCGCCAGGTCGCGCGGCCCGACCCGGCCAGCCATCACCGCGTCGACAAAGCCCATCGCCGTGGTGGCCAGTTGCGCGATCATGATCGGCAAGGCCAGGCCGAGCAGGTTTTTCAGCTCCAGGCGGACCCGGGCGGGGCGGGAGAGGGAAGGGCTGGCGGTGTGGGGAGTCACGGAATTCAAGGGCAAAGCGTCCAAAGATTGTTCATGCGCGGCTGCGCATTCTACGCGTTGACGCAGCGGTCAGGAAAAGACTGTGTTGGGGATTTGTAATCCCACCCCTCCCTCTGTAGGAGCATGCTCGCTCCTACAAGGGATCGGTGAACGATGATCGATGATCGGGGAGGGGATCGGCGCTAGGCGCAAGACATCAACTACGCCTACACTGCCGGTCCGCCAAAGGAGCCTGACATGCTGATCGTTGCCGACGAAAATATCCCCCTGCTCGACGCCTTCTTCCAGACATTCGGTGAAATCCGCCGGGTGCCGGGGCGTTCCATCGACCGCGCCACCGTCGAACAGGCCGATGTACTGCTGGTGCGTTCGGTCACCCGCGTCGACCGTGCATTGCTCGAAGGCAGCAAGGTGCGTTTTGTCGGCACCTGCACCATCGGCACCGATCACCTGGACCTGGAGTACTTTCAACAGACCGGCATCACCTGGTCCAGCGCGCCGGGCTGCAACGCCCGGGGCGTGGTCGACTACGTACTCGGCAGCCTGCTGACCCTGGCTGAAATCGAAGGCGCCGACCTGACCCAACGCACCTACGGCGTGGTGGGTGCTGGTGAGGTCGGGGGACGACTGGTCAAGGTCCTGCAGGGGCTGGGCTGGAAGGTGCTGGTCTGCGATCCGCCACGCCAGGCCGCCGAGGGTGGCGACTACGTCAGCCTTGAACAGATCATCGAGCAGTGCGATGTCATCAGCTTGCACACCCCGCTGACCCGCAAGGGCGCCCAGCCCACTTGGCACCTGTTCGATCAACGCCGCCTGAACCAACTCAAGCCCGGCACCTGGCTGATCAACGCCAGCCGTGGCCCGGTAGTGGACAACACCGCCTTGCGAGAGGTGCTGCTGCAGCGCGAAGACCTGCAGGCGGTGCTCGATGTCTGGGAGGGCGAGCCCGAAGTCGATGTGGCCCTGGCCGAACTCTGCGTGCTGGCCACGCCGCACATTGCCGGGTACAGCCTCGATGGCAAGCAGCGCGGCACGGCGCAGATCTATCAGGCGTACTGCGAGTTCCTCGGGCAAGCGCCCCAGGTCAGCCTCGGCGACTTGCTGCCAGCCCCGTGGCTGTCGCAGGTGACCTTGAGCGGGGATACCGACCCGGCGTGGGCCCTGGCGATGTTGTGCCGTGGCGTGTACGACCCGCGCCGTGACGATGCGGATTTTCGCCGCAGCCTGGTCGGCCGTGTGAGCGAGCAGCGTGCGGCGTTCGATGTGTTGCGCAAGAACTACCCGTCACGACGGGAGATCGACGGGTTGCAGGTGCGTATCGACGGGGATGCGCCAGCGTTGCAGCAGATCGTGGCGGCGCTGGGCGCGACGGTCATTTGAATATCCGCCAATAAAAAACCCGGCCCTCAAAGGGCCGGGTCAATGAAGACGGTGGTTACATCACTTCTCTTCGGCAGGCTTGACCAATCGCTTCTCCAGTTCACTGCACGCTTTCTGGATCATCTTTTCAGTGATCGGTACTTCGCGGCCCTGTTCATCGATTATCGAGCACCCCAGAGACTGGTCTGGCTGCGTGCGGATCACTTGAATCTTGTCATCGCTGCGTTGTTGCAAGGACATGGCCTGTCTCCTCATCAGGTTGTGTGCCTAGATTAAAACCGTCAGGTGACCAGGCTGTGACAACTCCCTGCGATCGCTCCTGAACGGCATCGCCAGTCGACCAGAAATATCCCGACATGGCTACCCGAACTTTAGACCAATACTGTCTAGGCACTAGACTGCATGGTCATAATTAACCTGACTCATTCTGATTCAGCCATTGCACCTTGTTGGTCGGTGTACGCTGGTCCTGTTTATGGCTCCTTTCTGGATGATGCCAATGCTCACTGTTCGTCACCGTCGTGCGCTCCGCCTGGCCGGTCGTTTCATCGCACCTTACCGCTGGCAGGCACTGGGCGCCCTGTTCGCGCTGGTCGTCACGGCGGGTATTACCTTGTCCATGGGGCAGGGCATTCGACTGCTGGTGGACCAGGGTTTCATGACCCAGTCCCCGCATTTGCTCAACCAGTCCATCGCTCTGTTCATGTTGTTGGTGATCGGCCTGGCGGTCGGCACCTTTGCGAGGTTTTACCTGGTGTCGTGGATCGGCGAGCGTTGCGTCGCCGACATCCGTCGCCGGGTGTTCAACCATTTGGTGTACCTGCACCCGGGTTTCTACGAGGACAACCGCAGTTCCGAGATCCAGTCGCGCCTGACCGCCGATACCACGCTGCTGCAATCGGTGATCGGCTCGTCCCTGTCATTGTTCCTGCGCAACTTGCTGATGGTGATTGGCGGGATTGTCCTGCTGTTTGTCACCAATCCAAAACTCACCAGCATCGTGGTGGTCGCCTTGCCGTTGGTGATCGCGCCGATCCTGATTTTTGGCCGCCGGGTGCGCAGCCTGTCGCGCCTGAGCCAGGACCGGATTGCCGACATCGGCAGCTACGTGTCCGAGACCCTGGGCCAGATCAAGACCGTGCAGGCCTACAACCACCAGGCCCAGGACGAACAGCGGTTCGCCGTCACCGTGGAGGAGGCGTTCGACACCGCGCGCAAGCGCATTTTCCAGCGCGCCTGGCTGATTACCCTGGTGATCGTGCTGGTGTTGGGCGCCGTCGGCGTGATGCTCTGGGTTGGCGGCATGGACGTGATTGCCGGGCGGATTTCCGCGGGTGAGCTGGCGGCGTTTGTCTTCTACAGCCTGATCGTCGGCAGTGCGTTCGGCACCTTGAGTGAGGTGATCGGCGAGTTGCAGCGCGCAGCGGGCGCGGCAGAACGGATCGCCGAGTTGCTGCGGGCGCAGAACATCATCCAGTCGCCGTCCACTGGCCTGGTGACCTTGCCCGAGCGGGTGAAGGGTGACCTGGTGTTGCAGGATGTGCGCTTTAGCTATCCATCGCGCCCTGAAAGCTACGCCGTCGACGGCCTGAGCCTGACCATCCAGGCCGGGGAGACCCTGGCGTTGGTCGGGCCCTCCGGGGCGGGAAAATCGACGGTGTATGACCTGCTGCTGCGCTTTTACGACCCCGCCGAAGGGCGCATCCTGCTCGATGGCGTGCCCCTGACCCAACTCGATCCGCTGGACCTGCGGCGCTGCTTTGCACTGGTGTCGCAAACCCCGGCGCTGTTTTTCGGCAGCATCGAAGACAACCTGCGCTACGGCAACCCGACGGCGACCTCGGAGGAGGTCCGCGAGGCGGCAAAAATCGCCTATGCCCACGACTTCATCGAAGCCATGCCCAACGGTTACCAGACGCATCTGGGCGACGGAGGCCTCGGCTTGTCCGGCGGCCAGCGCCAGCGCCTGGCCATCGCCCGCGCGTTGCTGGTGGATGCGCCCATCCTGCTGCTGGACGAAGCCACCAGCGCCCTCGACGCGCAGAGCGAGCACCTGATCCAGCAGGCATTACCCAGCCTGATGAAAAACCGCACCACCCTGGTCATCGCCCACCGCCCTGGCCACGGTCAAAAACGCCGATCGCATTGCGGTGATGGACCAGGGCAAGTTGGTGGCAGTGGGCACGCACCAGTCGCTGATTGCGAATAACGCGCTGTATGCACGGTTGGCGGCGTTGCAGTTCAGTGATAAACGCGAGGTTTCGTGAGATGGAGTTGTTGAGCGACCCAGTAACCGACCCAGTAACTCACCCGGTAACGGCGCTCTGAAATATGCAGAAATTACGCATATCAGCGGTCTCATCTCAGTGGGCTAATCTTGTGCAATCCGCATATTCAGGGAGGGCAACGGAATGCCCATCGCCGCAAATGGGTGTCGCCTGCGCAAGTCCAGATTTGCTGAACAGGGTCGCCTCTATCTGCTGACAGCAGTCACTCATCAGCGCCAGCCGGTATTTGCTGATTGGCGTTTGGGTCGTCTTTTGGTGGATCAACTGCGCTGCGCTGATGAAAGCGCGTCGGTCACTTCCATGGCCTGGGTCGTAATGCCGGATCACCTGCATTGGCTGATTGAATTGAAAAATGGGTCCCTGGCGGAGTTGATGTGCCGCATCAAATCCAGAAGCAGCCGTTCGATCAATCTGGTGCGCGGTGAGCAGGGGCGATTGTGGCAGCGGGGGTATTACGATCGCGCGTTACGGCGTGATGAGGATATCAAGGGAGCTGCGCGGTATATCGTCATGAATCCGTTGCGGGCCGGGTTGGTTTCCAGGGTTGGCGAATATCCCTTGTGGGATGCCATTTGGATTTGAGAATCAGAATCAAAAGATCGCAGCCTGCGGCAGCTCCTACAGTGGGACGGTGTACACCCCGTAGGAGCTGCCGCAGGCTGCGATCTTTTGATCTTGCTTCAATCAAACTCACTGATCGTCGAAATACCGCTCGTGCCAATCCACCAGCGGTTGCGGCGAGTTGAGTTTCTGGCCGTAGATCACTGAATACGACAGCACGTTCTGTACGTACTGGCGGGTTTCGTCGAACGGGATGCTTTCCACCCAGACGTCGAAGCTCAGGTGATCGGCACCGCGCAGCCATTGGCGCACGCGGCCGGGGCCGGCGTTGTAGGCGGCGGAGGCGAGGACGCGGTTGCCGTTGAACTGGCTGTGAACCTGGCTCAGGTAAGCCGCGCCCAGCTGGATGTTCTTGTCCGGGTTGAACACCTGCTGCGGCGAGGCCAGCGGAATGCTGAACTTGCGCGCGGTTTCCTTGGCGGTGCCCGGCATCAATTGCATCAGGCCGCTGGCACCGACGCTGGAACGGGCATCTTCCATGAAGGCGCTTTCCTGGCGGGTGATGGCAAATACCCAGCTGGAATGCAGGCCGCGGACCTTGGCTTCACGCACCAGGGTGTCGCGGTGGGCCATCGGGAAGCGAATGTCCAGGTCGTCCCAGTACTGCGCCTGGCTGATGGTGCGAATCGCCGGGAAATACCATTTCAGGTCGTAGGCCAGTTTCGCCTGGGCAACCATTTCATCGCGACTGAAGTGGCGGCTGACGTGATACCACTCGCGGCGACCGTCGACGATCTGTCCGCGGGCATGAAACTCCAGGGCGCGGCGTATGCCAGGGGTGTTACGCACCTTGTTGATCAGTGCCTGGCTGAGCACCAGCGGTTTGTTGTTCAGCGAATACGGCGACTGCGAACGGTCGGCGGCGAGGAAGCCATAGAAATCGCGCTCGCGGGCCAGGCTCTTATAGAGATTGAGTGCCTCGGGGTTTTGCGGCTGCGCCAGTTCCAGGCTGCGGGCCTGCCAGTAGCGCCAGCGGTTGGTGGTGGCCAGGTCCTGGGGCAGGCGGCGAGTCAACTGGTAGGCATCGTCCCAGCGCGCCAGGCGCAGCAACAAACGCATGCGCCACTCAGACACCGTGTTGTCGCGCAGTTCCGGGTCGTATTTGGTCATCATGTCCAGCGCGCGGCTGTCGAAACGTCGCGCAAGGGTCAGCCCGATTTCCCGGGCGATGGCCACTTTTTCGTCGCGCGAGAAGTGCATGCTGCTGGCGTAACCGTCGAGCAGGGCCATGGCCCTGTCTGGATCCTGACGGGCGAGGCGGCGCAGGCCCAGGCTGACCACATCGGACATCGGTTCATCGGCTGGGGCGAAGCGCGACGGCGAATTGAGCAGCTCCGGATTCTGCGCCACGTCGATCAGCAGGCGGCCGCGAGGGGCGAGGGTGGTCAAGCCATTGACCAGGCTGTTGGCCAGTGGGTAATTGCGTGCCTGGGCGGCGAGCTTGGCGCGTTCCCAGCGCTTCTGCTCGGTCAACTGGCCTTCGGCGGCCCACATGCCGAACAGGGCATCACAGGCTGCCGGTTGCGTTTTACCGCTCAGCCAGAGCTTGTTGGCGTTGGCGTAACCTTCGGTCTTTTGGTTGTGGCTGATCTGGTACTGCGCGTTGAGGCAGTCCAGTTCGGTGAAATTCATCTTGGGGTCGTAGTACTTGACGAATGTCGCCCAGTCGCCGCGTTCCGCCAGCCAGCGCAACCAGCGCAGCTTCATCCAGTTGGCCTGGGGCAGGTCACCGTGTTCGGCGAGGAACTTCTCAATCTCGGCATTGCTCGCGGTTTTCAAGCGCGCGGTCAGCTCGTCGTAAGCCAGGTACGGCTCCAGCGGATAGTCGGCCAGGGCCTGGCTGTAGCGAAAATACGGCCCCGTGTCGCCCTTTGCCAGGGCGCGCTTGGCTTCATCGTAGTATTGGCGTTGGGTAGACAGGTCCACCGCCTGTGCGGATTGAACGGCAGCGGCAGAAATTAGAAAACATGACAAAAAATTGAGAAGGCGACTGCGCATGAGACGTCCGGAC
This sequence comes from Pseudomonas sp. EB271-G4-1, assembly GCF_058791355.1. Taxonomy (NCBI): domain Bacteria; kingdom Pseudomonadati; phylum Pseudomonadota; class Gammaproteobacteria; order Pseudomonadales; family Pseudomonadaceae; genus Pseudomonas; species Pseudomonas sp. EB271-G4-1. The sequence continues at coordinate 64,633 of NZ_JBYTEO010000036.1, read as the reverse complement.
AGAAAAAACATGACAAGTGCTGGCAATGCCCGCACTGATTATCTGTAGCTTAGCCTTTTGCCAGCAACGGGCGAAAGCTTTGCCGACCGGTCTGCATCAGTTCGCAACATTTGTTGTGCAGAGTGCTGCGAAGGTGAAATTGCCGGCCTGCTGGAGCCCCGTTTCAGGTAGAATGCGCGCCCGGTTTTTGGAGAAGCTCATGACCCTGCTCAAATTCAGCGATGTGTCCCTTGCTTTCGGCGCTATGCCGTTGTTGGACAAGGTGTCCTGGCAGATCGCCCGTGGAGAGCGGGTGTGCATCATCGGCCGCAACGGCACTGGCAAGTCCAGCATGATGAAGCTCGTCAAGGGCGACCAGAAGCCCGATGACGGCTCGGTTTGGCGCGCACCCGGCCTCAAGATTGGCGAATTGCCGCAAGAATTGCCGGTAGCCGACGAGCGGACAGTGTTCGACGTGGTTGCCGAAGGCCTGGACGGTGTCGGCGCGTTGCTCGCCGAATATCACCACCTGAGCCAGAACATCGTCACCGATGCCGACCTGGACAAGCTGATGCACGTCCAGCACGACCTCGAGGCCCGCGACGGCTGGCGATTGCAGACCCTGGTCGACAGCACCCTGAGTCGCCTGCAGTTGCCGGCGGACAAGACCCTCGCCGAATTGTCCGGTGGCTGGCGTCGTCGCGTGCTGCTGGCCCAGGCCCTGGTGTCCGAGCCAGACCTGCTGTTGCTCGACGAGCCGACCAACCACCTGGACATCGGTGCAATCGCCTGGCTGGAAGAGGCGCTGAAGGATTTCCAGGGCGCCGTGCTGTTCATCACGCACGACCGTTCCTTCCTGCAGAACCTGGCGACCCGCATCCTGGAACTGGATCGCGGTGGCCTGATCGACTGGAACGGCGACTACGCCAGTTTCCTGGTGCACAAGGAAGCCGAGCTGGCCGCCGAAGCCACCGCCAACGCGCTGTTCGACAAGCGCCTGGCCCAGGAAGAAGTGTGGATTCGCCAGGGCATCAAGGCCCGTCGTACCCGTAACGAAGGCCGCGTACGCGCGCTGAAAGCCCTGCGCGTCGAGCGCAGCGAGCGTCGTGAGCGCACCGGCAAGGCCAACATCCAGCTGGAAACGGCCGACAAGTCCGGCAAGCAGGTGATGGTGCTCGAGAACGTGAGCTTCGCTCACCCGGGCGGTCCGTTCCTGATCAAGGACTTCTCCATGGTGCTGCAGCGCGGCGACCGTATCGGCCTGCTCGGCGCCAACGGCACCGGCAAGACCACGCTGCTGAAATTGATGCTCAGTGGCCTGCAGCCGACCAGTGGCAAGGTGGAAGAAGGCACCAAGATTGACGTCGCCTACTTCGACCAGTTGCGCCATCAGTTGGACCTGGAAAAGACCGTGATCGATAACGTCGCCGAAGGTCGCGACTTCATCGATATCGACGGCCAGAGCCGCCACGTGCTGAGCTACCTCGGCGACTTCCTGTTCAGCCCACAGCGTGCCCGCACGCCGGTCAAGGCGCTGTCCGGTGGCGAGCGTGCCCGCCTGTTGCTGGCCAAGCTGTTCAGCAAGCCGGCGAACCTGCTGGTGCTCGACGAACCGACCAACGACCTCGACGTTGAAACCCTCGAACTGCTCGAAGAAGTGTTGCTGACCTTCAACGGCACCGTGTTGATGGTCAGCCACGACCGGGCATTCCTCGACAACGTGGTTACCAGCACCCTGGTCTTCGAAGGTGAAGGCAAGGTTCGCGAGTATGTTGGCGGTTATCAGGACTGGCTGCGCCAGGGCGGTTCGCCGCGCCTGCTGGGCGTGACCGAGAGCAAGTCCGGCAAGGCCGACCTCAACTCCGCCGTGGTCAAGGCCGAGCCCGCGCCTGTTGCAGCCGCCGTCGAGGCGCCAGTGGCGAAGAAGAAGCTCAGCTACAAGGTGCAGCGAGAGCTGGAAGCGTTGCCTGGGCAGATCGAAGCCATGGAACAGCAGATCGTCGCGGTTGAGGGGCAGATGGCCGATGCGGGCTTCTACCTGCGTCCGGCTGCGGAAACCGCCGCGGTGATTGCTCAGCTTGCGCAGTTGCAGGCTGAACTCGACATCATGGTCGAGCGCTGGGCCGAGCTGGATGCCTGATTGATCCGGCAATAAAAAAGCCCGGCTTCACGCACGTGAACGCCGGGCTTTTCATATGCAACGCAAATCCTCCCCTGTAGGAGCGAGCATGCTCCGGGCGGCGTTCCGACGATGATCCTGAGAGCGCCACGGGGTGTCAGGCTCCCCGCGTCATCGTTGACGACCATCGTCGGAACGCCGCCCGGAGCATGCTCGCTCCTACAGGGGGCGGTGTTGTCAGCTTTTGCTTTGCAGGCGCACTGCAAGCACATCGCAAGGCGCGCCGTGCAGCACGTCGTTGGCCGTAGAGCCCAGCAGCAGTGCCAGGCCATGGCGGCCGTGACTGCCGACCACGATCATGTCGCACCCTTGCTCCTTGGCCAGGTGGTGGATTTCCTGGCGTGGCTGGCCGTAGGTCAGGTGGCTGTATTCCCTGGAGAGCTCAGGGTATTTCACGATCAGGCGATCGAGTCGCTCCTTGGCCTGGTCGAACTGCTGTTGTTGCAGTTGTGACAGGTCCATTGGCACATCGCCACCAAAGGCCATGGCCATGGGCTCGACGATATGCACCAGGGACAATTTCGCCCCGTTGCTCACCGCCAGCTCGCGAGCACGGTGGATGACAGGGTCGCACTCTTCGGTCAGGTCTACAGCGACCAGAATGTGGTTGTAGGGCATGAGGTGCTCCTCCTGAGGGTTGCAATATTGGTAAGTATGGCTGGTTTCAAGCGCAGTGTTTCCAAAGTGACTCAATGCGCTCATCAAGAATCGGGAGTACAGATATGACGGTCTGGATAGTGGTGTCAATCCTGCTGGTGGTGTTGAGCCCCTTGGCATGGCTGCGACCCTCGCGCCATCAGAGTGGTCGCATGGCCCTGCGCATGGAGGCGCGACGCATTGGCCTGGCCATGCAGCTGGCGCCTCAGGAATGGCCGCACTGGCTCGTCCAGGAACCGCCAAACCCTTGTGCGCAGTACCACCGACCACGGCGGGGCAATCAACCGGCGTGCTGGAGTTACTGGCAAAAATCACCGGGTTTGTGGGTCAACCAATGGCAGGAACCCTGCGAGGATCGGGCACTGCTAAATCATTTCGAAAAATTGCCAGACAACGTCTACAAGGTCGAGGCTGACAAGCAGATGATCACCCTGTATTGGGGAGAGAAGGGCGACGCAGCCGTTTTGCAAAATATCGATGCTACCCTCAAGGCGCTGGCCTAAACCCCGCAGACACCCCCATCCCCTGTAGGAGCTGCCGCAGGCTGCGATCTTTCGATTTTTTAAAAGCAAGATCAAAAGATCGCAGCCTGCGGCAGCTCCTACAAGGGCGCGCGTGGGTTTTTGCAGGCAATAAAAAGCCCGACAACGTCATCGGGCGGGTTGGCCAGGCAGGCCGGTAATTCGGTTTGGGCTGATCTTACGCTGGGCATTCGCCAAAAGCGTTCAGTTTTTTCCCCAGGTTTCGCCAGCGTAGCTTGTTAAACAAAGGCTGCAGTGAATTAGGGCGAATTTTCTAAAGATTGATTCTATGAATGATTGCTCATGCAACCTCGTGTTGCAGGCCTTCGTCCTACAGAAATGACCGCCAAGTCGCCTCTCAACCCACACTTTGGGCGATTGACAATTGTCGGAATTTCCGTGAAGGTGGCGTACCCAAATCAAACGGGCGTATGAAATGAGCGTTTGTACGACAAACAGCTCCTACAGAATCCCGACTATCGCGTTGGCGGGTGTGCCGGGTGGATAGGCGTAGCATCGACGAGTGACGTCCCTGCCAGCCATCCGCCTGCGTCCGGCGTGTACTGTTCAGCTTCCATATCGTGGAGATCAGTTGATGATTTACGAAGGTAAAGCCATCACGGTTAAGGCTCTTGAAAGTGGCATCGTCGAACTGAAGTTCGACCTCAAGGGTGAGTCCGTCAACAAGTTCAACCGTCTAACCCTGAACGAACTGCGTCAGGCCGTGGACGCCATCAAGGCAGATGCTTCGATCAAGGGTGTGATCGTCAGCAGTGGCAAGGACGTGTTCATCGTCGGCGCCGACATCACCGAATTCGTCGACAACTTCAAGCTGCCGGATGCAGAGCTTGTGGCTGGCAACCTCGAAGCCAACAAGATTTTCAGCGATTTCGAAGACCTCAACGTCCCGACTGTCGCCGCGATCAATGGCATCGCGTTGGGCGGTGGTCTGGAAATGTGCCTGGCAGCGGACTTCCGCGTCATGTCGACCAAGGCCAAGATCGGTCTGCCGGAAGTCAAGCTCGGCATCTACCCGGGCTTCGGCGGTACCGTGCGCCTGCCGCGCCTGATCGGTACCGATAACGCCATCGAGTGGATCGCCGCCGGCAAGGAAAACCGTCCTGAAGACGCGCTGAAAGTCGGTGCCGTCGATGCCGTGGTTGCCCCTGAAAAGCTCCAGGAAGCTGCGCTGGAAATGATCAAGCGCGCCATTTCCGGCGAGTTCGACTATAAGGCCAAGCGCCAGCCGAAGCTTGAAAAGCTCAAGCTGAACGCAATCGAACAAATGATGGCGTTCGAAACCGCCAAGGGTTTCGTGGCCGGTCAAGCGGGCCCGAACTACCCGGCCCCGGTCGAAGCGATCAAGACCATCCAGAAAGCCGCGAACTTCGGTCGTGACAAGGCCCTGGAAATCGAAGCCGCCGGTTTCGTCAAGCTGGCCAAGACCGCCGCTGCACAGAGCCTGATCGGCCTGTTCCTGAACGATCAGGAGCTGAAGAAAAAAGCCAAGGCCTACGACGAAATCGCCAAGGACGTGAAGCAGGCTGCCGTATTGGGCGCCGGCATCATGGGTGGCGGTATCGCCTATCAGTCGGCGTCCAAAGGCACGCCGATCCTGATGAAGGACATCAACGAGCACGGTATCGAGCAGGGGCTGGCCGAAGCCGCCAAACTGCTGGTTGGCCGCGTTGACAAGGGCCGCATGACCGCCGCGAAAATGGCTGAAGTGCTCAACGGCATTCGTCCGACCCTGTCCTACGGTGATTTCGGTCACGTGGACCTGGTGGTTGAAGCCGTCGTCGAGAACCCGAAGGTCAAGCAAGCGGTACTGGCCGAAGTCGAAGACAAGGTCAAGGAGGACACCATCCTCGCGTCCAACACCTCGACCATTTCCATCACCTTGCTGGCCAAGGCCCTCAAGCGTCCGGAAAACTTTGTCGGCATGCACTTCTTCAACCCGGTGCACATGATGCCGCTGGTGGAAGTGATCCGTGGTGAGAAGTCCAGCGAGCTGGCAGTGGCCACTACCGTTGCCTACGCCAAGAAAATGGGCAAGAACCCGATCGTGGTCAACGATTGCCCGGGCTTTTTGGTCAATCGCGTGCTGTTCCCGTACTTCGGCGGTTTCGCCAAGCTGGTCAGCGCCGGTGTGGACTTCGTCCGTATCGACAAGGTCATGGAAAAGTTCGGCTGGCCGATGGGCCCGGCGTACCTGATGGACGTGGTCGGCATCGACACCGGCCACCACGGTCGCGACGTGATGGCTGAGGGCTTCCCGGACCGCATGAAGGACGACACTCGCTCGGCCGTGGACGTGCTCTACGAAGCCAAGCGCCTGGGCCAGAAGAACGGCAAGGGCTTCTACGCCTACGAGACCGACAAGAAGGGCAAGCAAAAGAAAGTTGCCGACCCGTCGGTTCTGGAAGTGCTCAAGCCAATCGTCTTTGAACAGCGCGAAGTCACCGATGAAGACATCATCAACTGGATGATGATCCCACTGTGCCTGGAAACCGTGCGTTGCCTGGAAGACGGCATTGTCGAAACCGCCGCCGAAGCCGACATGGGCCTGGTCTACGGTATCGGTTTCCCTCCATTCCGTGGCGGTGCGCTGCGCTACATCGATTCGATCGGTGTGGCAGAGTTCGTTGCCCTGGCTGACCAGTACGCTGATTTGGGCGCGCTGTACCACCCGACCGCAAAACTGCGTGAAATGGCCAAGACCGGCCAGCGGTTCTTCGGTTAAGCGTCCCAACTTTTGAGCGAGAGTGAAATTTTATGAGCTTGAATCCAAGAGACGTCGTGATTGTCGACTTCGGTCGTACTCCGATGGGCCGCTCCAAGGGCGGCATGCACCGCAACACCCGCGCCGAAGACATGTCGGCGCACCTGATCAGCAAGCTGCTGGAACGCAACGTCAAGGTCGACCCTGCTGAAGTCGAAGACGTGATCTGGGGCTGTGTGAACCAGACCCTGGAGCAGGGCTGGAACATCGCGCGCATGGCGTCGCTGATGACCCAGATCCCGCACACCTCGGCCGGCCAGACCGTCAGCCGCCTGTGTGGCTCGTCGATGAGTGCCCTGCACACGGCTGCGCAAGCGATCATGACCGGCAACGGTGACGTTTTCGTGGTTGGCGGCGTCGAGCATATGGGTCACGTGAGCATGATGCACGGTGTCGATCCGAACCCGCACATGTCGCTGTACGCGGCAAAAGCTTCGGGCATGATGGGCCTGACCGCGGAAATGCTGGGCAAGATGCACGGCATCACTCGCGAACAGCAGGACGCTTTTGGCTTGCGCTCCCACCAACTCGCCCACAAGGCGACCGTGGAAGGCAAGTTCAAGGACGAAATTATCCCGATGCAGGGCTACGACGAGAACGGTTTCCTGAAAACCTTCGACTACGACGAAACCATTCGTCCGGAAACTACCCTGGAAAGCCTGGCGGCACTCAAGCCTGCTTTCAATCCAAAGGGTGGCACCGTGACCGCTGGTACTTCGTCGCAGATCACCGACGGTGCCTCGTGCATGATCGTGATGTCGGCGCAGCGTGCGCAGGACCTGGGCATCCAGCCTCTGGCGGTAATCCGCTCGATGGCAGTGGCAGGTGTGGACCCGGCGATCATGGGCTATGGTCCAGTACCGGCCACGCACAAAGCATTGAAGCGTGCGGGTCTGAGTATCTCCGACATCGACTACTTCGAGCTCAACGAAGCTTTCGCCGCACAGGCCTTGCCAGTGTTGAAAGATCTGAAAGTGCTCGACAAGATGAACGAGAAGGTTAACCTGCACGGCGGCGCGATCGCCCTGGGTCACCCGTTCGGTTGCTCCGGTGCGCGGATTTCCGGCACTTTGCTGAACGTGATGAAGCAGAATGGCGGCAACCTTGGGGTAGCCACCATGTGCATTGGTCTCGGCCAAGGCATCTCCACCGTCTTCGAACGCGTTTAAGCGTTGCGTTGACGGAAGCCGGGGCCAAGTGCCCCGGTTTTTGTTTTTGCGGATTTTTTTATTTTTTATTTAAAGCTGATTTGAGTGAGGGCCGAAGCATGCCGATACAACCTGGGCTCTACCAACATTACAAAGGTCCGCAGTACCGTGTGTTCAGTGTCGCGCGGCATTCGGAAACCGAGGAAGAAGTGGTCTTCTATCAAGCCCTGTATGGCGATTACGGCTTTTGGGTACGCCCCTTGAGCATGTTCCTGGAGTCGGTCGAGGTTGACGGCGAACAGGTGCCGCGCTTTGCTTTGGTGCAAGCCGAGCCAAGCCTTTTTAACAAGCCATAAGCTGAGTGCGCGCAAAACCCTGCGCTTGACCTCACCTTGTAGCCACTATATATAGCGGTGCCGCGTCAGGCGCCAACCGCCTTTCACTTCTAGAATTCAGGAATTTTCTGATCCATGGGCAAATCGCTGGTCATTGTGGAATCCCCGGCTAAGGCCAAGACCATCAACAAGTATTTGGGCAACGAATACGTGGTGAAGTCGAGTATCGGCCATATCCGAGACCTGCCCACCAGCGGTTCGGCTAGCGCCAGCAAAGAGCCAGCCGCCAAGCGCGGCAAGGCTGCCGCGGGCGAAGCGCCGGCCTTGTCGCCGAAGGAAAAGGCGCGCAAGCAGCTGGTCGCGCGCATGGGTGTCGATCCCGATCACGGCTGGAAAGCCAAGTACGAGATCCTTCCGGGCAAGGAAAAGGTCATCGAGGAGCTGCGCCGGCTCGCCAAGGATGCTGACACCATCTATCTCGCAACCGACTTGGATCGCGAGGGGGAAGCCATTGCCTGGCACCTGCGCGAAGCCATTGGTGGTGACGACAGCCGCTACAAGCGCGTGGTGTTCAACGAAATCACCAAGAAGGCGATCCAGGAAGCCTTCTCCCAGCCAGGCGAGCTGGACATCGATCGGGTCAACGCCCAGCAGGCGCGTCGTTTCCTCGACCGCGTGGTGGGTTACATGGTGTCGCCGCTGCTGTGGGCCAAGATCGCCCGTGGCCTGTCCGCCGGTCGTGTGCAGTCGGTTGCCGTGAAGCTGGTGGTGGAGCGCGAGCGTGAAATCCGCGCGTTCATCCCGGAAGAGTACTGGGAAGTCCACGCCGACCTCGGCACCGCCAAGGGCGCGACCGTGCGTTTCGACGTGGCTCGGGAGAAGGGCGAAGCCTTCAAGCCGCTCAACGAAGCCCAGGCCATGGCGGCGCTGGAGAAGCTCAAGTCTTCCAGCTACAGCATCGTCAAGCGCGAAGACAAGCCGACCAGCAGCAAGCCGTCGGCCCCGTTCATCACGTCCACCTTGCAGCAGGCTGCGAGCAACCGCCTGGGCTTTGGCGTGAAAAAAACCATGATGATGGCCCAGCGTCTGTACGAAGCCGGCTACATCACCTACATGCGTACCGACTCCACCAACCTCTCGGCCGATGCCGTGGCGATGGCGCGTACTTATATTGAAAGCGAGTTCGGCAAGAAGTACCTGCCGGAAAACCCGAACGTCTACAGCAGCAAGGAAGGCGCACAAGAGGCTCACGAAGCGATTCGTCCGTCTGACGCCAACACTGAGCCAAGCAAGCTGTCGGGGATGGAGCGTGATGCAGAGCGCCTCTACGAGCTGATCTGGCGCCAGTTCCTCGCCTGCCAGATGCTGCCGGCGCAATACCTGTCGACCACAGTCACCGTCGGTGCCGGCGACTTCGAGCTGCGTGCCAAGGGCCGTATCCTCAAGTTCGACGGCTACACCCGCGTCATGCCGCAAATCGCCAAGCCGGGCGACGACGACGTGCTGCCGGACATGGCCCAGGGCGACGCGATGAAGCTGATCAAGCTTGATCCGACCCAGCACTTCACCAAGCCACCGGCGCGTTACTCGGAAGCCAGCCTGGTCAAGGAAATGGAAAAACGCGGCATCGGTCGTCCTTCGACTTACGCGGCGATCATTTCGACCATCCAGGACCGCGGCTACGTGGCGCTGCACAACCGTCGCTTCTATTCGGAAAAGATGGGCGACATCGTCACCGAGCGCCTGGCCGAAAGCTTCTCCAACCTGATGGACTACGGCTTCACCGCCGGCATGGAAGAGCACCTCGACGACGTGGCCCAGGGCGAACGCGACTGGAAAAACGTGCTCGATGAGTTCTACGGCGACTTCAAGAAGAAACTCGAGGTAGCCGAGAGTCCGGACGGTGGCATGCGCGCCAACCAGCCAGTGATGACGGATATTCCGTGCACCACTTGCGGGCGTCCGATGCAGATTCGTACCGCGTCGACCGGCGTGTTCCTCGGTTGCTCGGGCTACAGCCTGCCACCGAAAGAACGCTGCAAGGCGACCGTCAACCTGGTGCCGGGCGATGAAATCGCCGCAGACGACGAGGGTGAGTCGGAATCGCTGGTGCTGCGTGGCAAGCACCGCTGCCCGATCTGCAGCACGGCAATGGACGCCTACCTGCTGGACGAGAAGCGCAAGTTGCACATCTGCGGTAACAATCCGGATTGCGATGGTTATGAAATCGAAGAGGGCACCTATCGCATCAAGGGCTATGAAGGTCCGAGCCTGGAATGCGACAAGTGCGGCAGCGAGATGCAGCTCAAGACCGGCCGTTTCGGCAAGTTCTTCGGTTGCACCAACCCGACCTGCAAGAACACCCGCAAACTGCTGAAAAGTGGTGATGCGGCGCCGCCGAAGATGGATCCGGTGAAAATGCCTGAGCTGAAATGCGAAAAGGTCAACGACACCTACATCCTGCGCGACGGTGCGTCGGGCCTGTTCTTGGCCGCCAGCCAGTTCCCGAAAAACCGCGAGACCCGCGCACCGCTGGTGCTCGAGATCGTGCCGCACAAGGATGAGATCGATCCGAAGTACCACTTCCTGTGCGAAGCGCCAAAGAAAGATCCGGATGGCCTGCCTGCCGTGATCCGTTACAGCCGCAAGACCAAGGAGCAATACGTACAGTCCGAAGTCGACGGTAAGCCGACTGGCTGGAAGGCGTTCTACGACGGTGGCAAGTGGAAGGTCGAGGACAAGCGGCCGGCTGCGAAGGCGTAAAAGTCGCCAAACCAAAAAAGCCGCATGAGAACCTTCGGGTTTTCATGCGGCTTTTTTGTGCCCGTTGTCTGCGGAGTTTCGGGTTGCCGGCGAAGGCGGCCCGCCAGCCGACCAATCCCTCGCGGACATACCCGATTTACTGTAGGAGCCCGGCTTGCCGGCGAAGGCGTCCTGACAGACGATCTATTGTTTGTTGACGCGTACATATCCATTCCTGCGGTAACGGCCACTTATGGTTTCGCTCTTACAGCGAGTCACTTGGAAGAGCCCCAAGTAACCAAGGGCTCTTGCCCCTGGCGTTCGGCCCCTCGCTAAGGCTCGGCATGCCCTCGCTCCGGTCCTGCTCCGTGGGCCCGCCGCGATGGGCCATCCTTGGCCCAACGCGGCTAAACCGGCATCCATGCCGGTTTACCCACTGCCCAGAACCTCCACTCGGCCTCTCGATGGGGCAAGAAAATCAAAAGCCAGATCAAGATCAACCGCGAAAGCGAGGCGGCCTTAAAGCCGACCTGATTGCAGGGCTGTCCGCGATCCCATTGTGGGAGCCAGCCTGCTGGCGATGGACTACCAGGCAATGCGTTCATCCAGACAGGGCGCGTTATCGTTGACCTCCATCGCCAGCAGGCTGGCTCCCACAAGGAATTAGGTGCAGCCGTAAAAGTCAGGTCGGCTTTAAGGCCGCCTCGCTTTTGTTTTTGATCTGGGTGCCCCGTTAACCACGATGGCCGAACGCAGGCATTGCGCAGTGGGTAAACCGGCAGGACGCCGGTTTAGCCGCGCTGGGCCATGGATGGCCCATCGCGGCGACCCACGGAGCAATGCCGGAGAGAGGGCATGCCGAGCCCTAGCGAGGCACCAAGTGGTGGGGCAAAGCCTTTTGCTTACTTTTTGGTGTTTCCGGTTTTGAAAAGTGAGTCGCTGTAAGAGCGAAACCCTAGGTGGCCGTTACCGCAGGAATGGATATGTACTCAGACAACCATTTCCCACAGGCTTTGACGCGGGGTCGGCCGCCCTGATCGGGAGTGGTGCACTTTTTCTGCAAGGAGCGGTTTCATTCACAAGGATGGTGGCAATTTATTGAGTGGGAGTGTCATTCGGGATCAGACAATGCTTGCGGGAGAAGGAGTTGATCCACGACACTGTCTGACCTGCGTGAAGCAATTATTTCGTTGTGGAGGCTGCCGTCATGGCCCACGAACTCTATACCCGTACCAACCAGAAGATTTATTTCGCCGGCCTGTCGCTGGAAGCGCTCGCCAAGGCCGAACAGGGGCGGGCGATGAATGCCTTGGCGCTGATCCAGGCGGAGCGAGAATCGGCGTTGTTTCATCTCTACGGAGCCTTGTTGGGCTTGTGTCACGAAATCGCCGGTTTCTATCGTTTGCCCCAGGCTAATGCTTCCCGGGCCGAATCGTTGCTGACCCGCGAAGTGCTGGAAAGTATCGCCATTCCGGAAATGGCCGAGATGGTCGAGCTGGCCAACAACCCGGAAACCTGGCTGGCCAAGTTGCTGGCTGCCCATGCTGTGTTGTTCCAGCCGCCTCGAGCGCCGCGCAAGCCTAAAGGTGATGTGACGCAGCCGTTGATCGTGGCGGTAAATCTCGATGAAGAAGAGGCGCCTCAGGAGCTGGGTCGTGAGGAGCTGGAGAGCTGGCGGCAAAACCTGAAAAGCCTGGCCATCCGTTTTCGCGAAGGCTTGAACGAGTGCTGATCAACTAAACAGCGCAGCAGGCGACCCTTGGGGTTGTTTGCTCGGCTGCCGAGTCATTTTTGCAAGGGTATCTGGTCAAGATCCCGAGCGAAGCTTGGCTGATGCCTATATAATGCTCGCCTTCCGTGGAGAACAGACCTTTATGCCAACGTCCTTTCTAGAAATTGTCGAGTTACCAGACGGCCGAATCGAACTGCGCAGGGCAGAGGACGAGGGTTCTCTGGTTACTTTGGATTTCTCCGAGGATGCCAAGGCGTTCCTGCAAGGCCAGCACGTGGAAGTCGCCAAGGCGATGTTGAGCGTCGGTGTGCAGATGGCGGGACGTATGGTTGAAGGTGAATTCGAGAAGGAAGAGGGGCCGCGGGTCCTTCATTGATCTCCGCCTGTCGGTTTTTCCGGCACTGCCTTCAATAGGCTTCTCTATCCTTGCAGAAGCCCCTCGCGTTCAGCGTGTGCCGTTAACCCAGTCGAATATTCAGGCTTTGAGCGTCCCCGGTCCGGGCGGCGCTGATCAGTTGTTGCCGTGAGATTTTGCTCAACGGGTTGAGCCAGCTGACCACTGTGTGGCTGCGACCAAGGCGAAGGGCTTCGCAAGTCAGTTGCTGGGCGCTTTGGGCGCCACGGGGTTGTAGCAGCAGGATGCGTTCGCGATTGAGTCCGGCATCCCTCAGCCAGGCCTGGGTCAGGCTGGCAGGCGGGGCGATCAGGGTCAGCCAGCGAGCATCCTGGTCCTGGCTGAGCTCGCGCAGGATCGGCGCCAGAAGGTTCAGGCAGTTCCCGGCTGCACCACGCAAAGACAGTTCACTGAACACTTCGGGTTCGGCGCTCCAGGGCGACTCCACTTCCTTCAGGATTGGCGCCATTGGCTGTGCCATGAATGCCTCGAACTGAAGCGGCAGTTGTGCTTGCTGTGATGTGTAGGGGAACTGCATAAAGCCTCCTTTAGCGGCGAATGACGCCGACGCTCAAGCCTTCGATCACCAGTTCCTGATCTTTCAGGTTCACTTCGATAGGGGCAAACTCGGGGTTTTCAGCCAGCAACCAGACTTTGCTACCGTCGCGCTTGAAGCGCTTGACGGTGACTTCGTCGCCGATTCGCGCAACCACGATCTGGCCGTTGCGGGCTTCGCGGGTGGTGTGGACGGCCAGCAGGTCGCCGTCGAAGATACCTACATCCTTCATGCTCATGCCGTGCACGCGCAGCAGGTAATCGGCGCGTGGGTGGAAGAACGCAGGGTTGATGTTGCAGGACTCTTCAACGTGCTGCTGGGCGAGGATCGGCGCGCCAGCCGCGACGCGGCCAATGATTGGCAGGCTGGAGTCGTCGGCCTTGGCCTCGAAACCGGGAATGCGAATACCGCGCGAAGCTCCCGGAGTCATCTCGATCGCGCCCTTGCGGGCCAGCGCCTTGAGGTGTTCTTCTGCCGCGTTAGGCGATTTGAAACCCAGTTCCTGAGCGATTTCCGCGCGGGTCGGCGGGTAGCCGTTGTCTTCCAGGCAGCGTTTGATAAAGGCCAGAATCTCGGCTTGGCGTGGCGTCAGCTTTAGCATATTGATCGCTCTGTCTTTTTATACAGTGACTGGGATTATATACAGTGGAACGGTCTTGGCAATGCCCCTTTTTTTGTGCGCCGCCAGACGGTCGCTCAACCGGCTGATGGAAGCTTTGCGGTTGTGTGGTTAAATGCATGACCGACCATTCCCGAAACGAACTGCCAGACTTGACAACGCACGGGCTGAAACGTATGTTTCAAACAAGTGTTTGTCAGGCGGAGTAGCCATGGCCCAGTCGGAAACCGTTGAACGCATTCTCGATGCTGCCGAGCAGTTGTTCGCGGAAAAAGGTTTCGCCGAAACCTCGTTGCGTTTGATCACCAGCAAAGCGGGTGTGAACCTGGCGGCGGTGAACTATCACTTCGGTTCCAAGAAGGCGCTGATCCAGGCCGTCTTCTCGCGCTTCCTGGGGCCATTCTGCATCAGCCTCGATAAAGAGTTGGAGCGGCGCCAGGCCAAGCCAGATAACAAGCCTTCGCTCGAGGAATTGCTGGAAATCCTCGTCGAGCAAGCCCTGGTGGTGCAGCCACGCAGCGGCAACGACCTGTCCATTTTCATGCGATTGCTCGGACTGGCCTTCAGCCAGAGCCAGGGGCATTTGCGCCGCTACCTGGAAGATATGTACGGCAAGGTGTTTCGCCGCTACATGTTGCTGGTCAACGAGGCTGCCCCGCGCATCCCGCCGATCGAACTGTTCTGGCGCGTGCACTTCATGCTGGGTGCGGCCGCGTTCAGTATGTCCGGTATCAAGGCCTTGCGCGCCATCGCCGAAACCGACTTCGGGGTCAATACCTCCATCGAGCAGGTCATGCGCCTGATGGTGCCGTTCCTGGCAGCCGGCATGCGTGCCGAATCCGGTGTCACCGACTCGGCCATGGCCACCGCGCAACTGCGTCCTCGTAGCAAATCGACACCGGTTGCCGCCAAGGTTTAGCCGCTCATGGGTGGGCGCGGCAGCTGACATCCGATAAGCTAGCCGCCCATGCCGACTCTCGTTTTGAACCCGTTCCCACCGATGATCGCCGACCTCCCGGGTGCAGCCCAGGGCGGCGTATCGTTGCGAGCCGGGTTTATCGTTATCAAGGAATTGTTATGACTGCTGGCCTGCAAGGCTCGTTGATGGTGGACGTCGCCGGTACCTGGCTGACGGCTGAAGATCGCCAATTATTGCGCCAGCCCGAAGTGGGCGGCCTGATCATTTTCGCCCGCAACATCGAACATCCGCGCCAGGTCCGCGAGTTGAGCGCGGCGATCCGCGCCATTCGTCCCGACCTCCTGCTGGCGGTGGATCAGGAGGGCGGGCGGGTCCAGCGCCTGCGCCAGGGCTTCGTGCGCCTGCCGGCGATGCGCGCCATTGCCGACAACCCGAACGCCGAATACCTGGCCGAACAGTGCGGCTGGATCATGGCCACCGAGGTGCTTGCCGTTGGCTTGGACCTGAGCTTCGCCCCGGTGCTGGATCTCGATCACCAGCGCAGCGCCGTGGTCGGGACCCGTTCGTTCGAAGCGGATCCGCAGCGTGCTGCGCTGCTGGCCGGTGCTTTCATTCGCGGCATGAACAGCGCGGGCATGGCCGCCACCGGCAAGCATTTCCCTGGCCACGGCTGGGCCGAGGCGGATTCCCACGTCGCGATCCCCAATGACGAGCGCAGCCTCGAGCAGATTCGTGCCCATGACCTGGTGCCTTTCGCCAAGTTGAGCAAACAGCTGGCCGCCGTCATGCCTGCCCACGTTATTTATCCACAGGTCGATACCCAGCCGGCGGGCTTCTCGCGGCGCTGGCTGCAGGACATCCTGCGGGGCGAACTGCAGTTCGACGGGGTAATTTTCAGCGACGACCTGTCCATGGCCGGTGCCCACGTGGTGGGCGATGCCGCCAGCCGTATCGAAGCGGCGTTGACCGCCGGCTGCGACATGGGCCTGGTGTGCAACGACCGCGCAGCCGCCGAACTGGCCTTGAGTGCCGCCCAGCGTTTGCAGGTCAAGCCGTCGGCGCGCATTGCACGGATGCGCGGCCAGGCGCATGCGAGCACCGAATACCGTCAGGACCCGCGCTGGTTGGCGGCCGTCGGTGCGCTCAGGGATGCACAACTTATCGATTGAGAAGGGGGCGCCATGACGGTTTACGCGATTATCGGCGGCAGCGGCCTGACCCGGCTGGAAGGCCTGCAGATTCGCCAGTCATTGGCGCTGGACACTCCCTACGGTGCGCCGTCTGCAGAAGTGCAGATTGGCGAATATGCCGGCAGCGAAGTGCTGTTTCTCGCCCGTCGTGGTCACCCGCACCGTTTTGCGCCGCATCGGGTGAATTATCGCGCCAATCTCTGGGCGCTGAAGCAGGCCGGTGCCGAGGCCATCCTGGCAGTCAACGCAGTGGGCGGCATCAACGGGGCGATGGGTACCGGGCATTTCTGCGTGCCGCATCAATTGATCGACTACACCAGTGGCCGCGAGCACAGCTACTTTGCCGATGACCTGGAGCCGGTGACCCATATCGATTTCACCTACCCCTACAGCGAATCGCTACGCCAGCGCTTGATTGCAGCGCTGGTGGTCGAAGGCGCGGGTTTCAGCGATCGGGGCGTCTATGCCTGCATGCAGGGTCCGCGGCTGGAAACCGCCGCCGAGATCCTGCGCCTGGAGCGCGATGGTTGCGACATCGTTGGCATGACCGGGATGCCCGAAGCGGCCCTGGCCCGCGAGCTGCAGCTGGATTACGCCTGCCTGGCGCTGGTGGTGAATCCGGCAGCGGGCAAGTCGGCATCGGTGATCAGCATGACAGAGATCGAGCGAGCGTTAGGAGAGGGGATGGTTAGGGTGAGGTCGACGTTGGCGCGGGTGCTCCGGGCTGACTAGCCGATATACCGAGTCGCTCCCTTCGCGAGCAGGCTCGCTCCCACAGGTTCGGTGACATTCCTGTGGGAGCGAGCCTGCTCGCGAAGACTATTTGTCAGGCGCTGCAAACTTTAACGCTTCTCCAGCTTATCCGGCAACGGCGCAAACAGCGCCTCGATGTCATCGCTCTGCAACTTCCAGTCCCCGGCCTGTCGTCCATCCAGCACGCCCGCCGCCAGGTCGGATTTTTCCTTCTGCAGGTGCTGGATCTTCTCTTCCACCGTACCGCGGGCGATCAGTTTGTAGACGAACACCGGCTTTTCCTGGCCGATGCGATAGGCGCGGTCGGTGGCCTGGTTTTCCGTTGCCGGGTTCCACCAGGGGTCGTAATGGATCACGGTATCGGCTTCCGTCAGGTTCAGGCCAACACCACCGGCCTTCAGGCTGATGAGAAAAATCTGACGCTTGCCGCTCTGGAATTCCTTCACCGGTGTACGACGGTCGCGGGTCTGTCCGGTCAGTAGCGCGTAGGGCACGCCGCGCTTGTTCAGTTCTTCTTCGATCAATGCCAGCATTGAGGTGAACTGCGAGAACAATAGAATCTTGCGGCCTTCCTCGAACAGCTCTTCGAGCATTTCCATCAGGCTGTCGAGCTTGCCCGAGGTGCTGCCCCGCGCCGGAAGGGTGGCTTCATTGACCAGGCGCAGATCGCAACACACCTGGCGCAGCTTGAGCAGCGCCTCGAGGATGATGATCTGGCTGCGTGCCACGCCCTTGCGGGTGATTTCGTCGCGGACTTTCTTGTCCATGGCCAGGCGCATGGTTTCGTACAGGTCGCGCTGGGTTTCGTTGAGTTCGACCCAGTGGATGATCTCGGTTTTCGGCGGCAACTCGGTTGCCACCTGTTCCTTGGTGCGACGCAGCAGGAAGGGTTTGATCCGGCTGTTGAGGTGTTGAAGCCTGACTTCGCTGGCGCGCTTTTCGATGGGTACCCGGTAATCACTGTTGAAGCTTTTGACGTCGCCGAGCCAGCCCGGCAGCAGGAAGTGAAACAGTGACCACAGTTCGCCCAGGTGGTTTTCCAGTGGCGTGCCGCTCAGGCACAGGCGCTGGCGGGCATTGAGCTCACGGGCAGCCTGGGCGGCCTTGCTGTTGGGGTTCTTGATGTATTGCGCTTCGTCCAGTACCAGCACGTGCAAGGGCTGCGCCGCCAGGCGTTCCACGTCTTTGGGCAGCAAGGCATAGGTGGTCAGGATCAGGTCGTAATCGGCGAGGTTGTCGAAATGTTTTTTGCGACTGGCGCCGTACAGTGCCAGTACCTTGAGTTGCGGAGTGAAGTGCGCCGCTTCGTCGAGCCAGTTGGGAATCAGGCTGGTGGGCATCACCACCATGCAGGGGCGATCGAGGCGACCGGCGTTTTTCTCGCTGAGGATGTGCGCCAGGGTCTGCAGGGTTTTGCCCAGGCCCATGTCGTCCGCGAGGATGCCGCCGACTTCCAGTTGGCGTAACGACTGCATCCAGCTCAGGCCCTCGAGCTGATAGGGGCGCAGTGTCGCGTTCAGGCCGTCCGGCGCCGAGGCGGTGTAGTCCTTGATGTCGCGCAGGCGTTGGGCAAAGCTGCGGATCTGCTCGCCACCTTCCCAGAGCAGTGGCAGGTCTTCCAGCGAGTTGAGACGCGTGGCGTCGGCCTTGCTCAGGCGCAGCGTGGTTTCGCCAGGTTCTTGAAGGTAGAACTCGCCAAGCGTCGCCAGTACCGGTTTCAGGCGGCCGAAGGGCAGGGCGACTTGCAGGGGGCCGTGCTCGGCGTTCGGCCGGCTGGGTATGTTGACCAGGATCAGCTCGTCGTCGCGCCGGCGAGCGAGGCGTTCCGGATTGAGCAGTTCGGTGTGGGAGCGCATCAGGTTCAACAGGATCGGCAACAGGCTCAGCCGCTCGCCATTGACGATGATCCCCAGCTCCAGGTCGAACCAGTCGCGCTCCGGAACCTGTTCGACCGTGGCGTACCAGTCGTCCACGGCAGTCAGGTCGAAGCCGAAGTTTTCGTTGATTTGCAGCTCCCAACCCTGGGTGCGCAACTTTGGCAACTCATTGAGGGTGAAGGTCAGCCAGGCGCTGTCGTTGACCATCTCGAACAGTTCGCCAGCGCTTTCCGGCAGGGCCTTGCTTTGCCGGGTGGCGATCTTGAAACCGAGGATTCGCAGCTGCTCCCGGTAGGACTGTTCGACGTCCGGGTGGCGTTTTATCCGCAGTGTCTGGGTCTCCTGGCGAATCAGGATGTCGGCATTCTTCTGGCCTGAAACGTACTCGTCCAGGTAACCGAAAGACAGCGCCGCGCGATGCTGGATGTAACGCTGCATTCGCCCGTTGCGCGGTTCGAAGGCGCTGAACTCAATGCTCGCCAGCCACAGGCGCGGTACCGGTTGCACGTTGTCCACCAGCACTTGCGGTGGTGCCTTGGGGCTGCGGTTTTCCAGCACCGCCTGGAGTTTTTCCAGGAGTTCGGCGTCTTTGGCGGCGGCGGGGTAGTCGAGGGTTTCCTGGATTTGCAGGAGCACCGCTGCGCAATGTTTGCAGTTGCTGTGCACCGGGCAGGAGCAGGTGGCATCGACCATCAGCAAGGTGCCTTTGGCCGACTCGCGCAGGCGAATGGTCTGACGGTAAACGTTACCGCCAGAGCCTTCGCACGCCGCGGTGATCGTCGCGTCGCCGACCTCGACGATCCTGACGCGATTCTCCAGGGCATACCGGCGACCGCGCTCCAGGCTCTGTTCCTTGAATCGGCTGACCCAGGAAGGTGCCAGGGGTTTGCTCAGGGTCGCGGACATGGGGGGGGCTCGATCAGTCCGGGACGACTTCAGGGGCTTCCCGGGGAGCGGGCGCCGTCAATGAGGTGATCTTGATCAGCAGGCCCAGGTGGCCGTTGTCGAGGAAGTTGAGCTGGCCGTTCTTGGTATGGCTTTCCTGTTTCAGGCGTTCGCTGGCGGTGACCAGGCCGTCTTCGTTGAACTGGTTGACCCAGAAATCGGCATCTACATCGGTGAAGCGTCCCAGCGTCAGGTTCAGGGTGCCTTCGATCGGGTACTGGCCGTACTGTTCCTTGCCGTCGCTGACCGCCACCTTGACCGGTGTCTCGCCGAGCGTCTGTTGCCACGCCTTGTGCAGCAGCACGCTGTATTCATTGCTGGCGGTGAGTTTTTCCACTTCGTTGTTGAGGCTCGGCGTGCGCAGGCTGTCAGGGCTGACGGTTTGCGCGCCTGCGGCCCAGTCTTCCGGCGCGGCACGGCTGATAATCGCCGGCACGGCATTCTGCCGCACCAGAATCATTTCAATCTGATACAGGTCATCGGCAAACACCGAAGGGGCGACCAGGGTTATCAACAAGGTCAGTGAGCGAAACAGGCGCATGCGGCGTCCTTCAAGCAGTTTTCGGGATAAGACGCTCAAACAGCGCCTCTACAGTATTAAAGCGTTCTTCCGGGCGCTCCATCGGGACCTGGAATTTAAACATCGTCGCGCCTTCGAATTTGTAGCGCTTGGGCTGGCTCTGGATCAGCTTGATCAGGGTCAGCGGGTCGACCGGGGTTTGTGTCGCGAATTCGATTCGACCACCCTGCGGGCCGCCGTCGACTTTCTTGATGCCCAGCAATTCGGCCTGCAATTTCAGTGCGGTGATGCGCATCAGGTTCTTGGTCGGCTCGGGCAACAGGCCGAAACGGTCGATCATCTCGACCTGCAGGTCCTTGAGGCCGTCCTCGTCGGTGGCCGAAGCGATGCGCTTGTAGAGAATCAGGCGGGCATGGACGTCCGGCAGATAGTCTTCGGGAATCAACGCCGGTACGCGCAGGTTGACTTCCGGACCACCGCCCAGCGGTTGATCGAGGTTGGGCTGTTCACCCTTGCGGATCGACTTCACCGCGCGCTCGAGCATTTCCATGTACAGCGTGAAACCGACCGCCTGGATCTGCCCGCTCTGGCCGTCGCCAAGCAATTCGCCGGCGCCGCGGATTTCCAGGTCGTTGGTGGCGAGCACAAAGCCCGCGCCGAGGTCCTGGGTGTTGGCGATCGCTTCCAGGCGCTTTTCCGCGTCCGCGGTGATCTGCTGGCGCGGTGGCGTCAGCAGATAGGCGTAGGCCTGGTGGTGACTGCGACCGACCCGGCCGCGCAACTGGTGCAACTGCGCCAGGCCGAACTTGTCAGCGCGCTCGATGATGATGGTGTTGGCGCTCGGCACGTCGATGCCGGTCTCGATGATGGTCGAGGCGATCAGCACGTTGAAGCGCTTGTGGTAGAAGTCGCTCATCACCTGTTCGAGTTCGCGCTCGCGCATCTGCCCGTGGCCGATGCCGATCCGCGCTTCCGGTACCAGCTCGGCGAGGTCGGCGGCGCATTTCTCGATGGTCTTGACGTCGTTGTGCAGGTAATAGACCTGGCCGCCGCGCAGCAGCTCACGTAGCAGGGCCTCTTTAACCGTGCTCTTGTTCTGCTCCATGACGAAGGTGCGCACCGACAGGCGACGGGCCGGCGGCGTGGCAATGATCGACAGGTCGCGCATGCCCGACACGGCCATGTTCAGCGTGCGCGGAATCGGCGTGGCGGTCAGGGTGAGGATGTCGACTTCGCTGCGCAGCGCCTTGAGCTGTTCTTTCTGGCGGACACCGAAGCGGTGCTCTTCATCGATGATCACCAGGCCCAGGTTTTTGATTTTCACATCGTCGGACAGCAGCTTGTGCGTGCCGATGACGATGTCGATCTTGCCTTCGGCCAGGTCGGCGATCGCCGCGTTCACCTCTTTAGCCGATTTGAAGCGGCTCATCACTTCCACGCTCACCGGCCAGTCGGCGAAGCGGTCGCGGAAGCTGTTGTAGTGCTGCTGGGCGAGCAGGGTGGTCGGTACCAGGATCGCCACCTGGCGACCGCCGTGCACCGCAATGAACGCTGCGCGCATGGCCACTTCGGTCTTGCCGAAGCCGACGTCGCCACACACCAGGCGATCCATCGGCTTGGGCGCGAGCATGTCTTCGCGCACCGCTTCGATGGTGCTTTGCTGGTCTGGCGTTTCTTCGAACGGGAAGCCGGCGCTGAAGGTGGCGTAATCGGCTTTCGGGTCGGCGAAGGCATACCCTTCACGAGCGGCGCGGCGTGCGTAGATATCGAGCAATTCAGCTGCGACGTCGCGCACCTGTTCGGCGGCCTTGCGCTTGGCTTTTTGCCAGGTCTCGGAGCCCAGGCGATGCAATGGGGCGAGGGCGTCGTCGCTGCCGGTGTAGCGGGCGATCAGGTGCAGGTTGGCCACCGGCACATAAAGCTTGGCGTTTTCCGCGTATTCAAGGGTGAGGAATTCGGCGGCCTGGTTGTCGATTTCCAGGATCGTCAGCCCCAGGTAGCGGCCGACACCGTGATCGATGTGCACCACCGGCGCGCCTTCGCGCAGCTCGGTGAGGTTCTTGATGACCGCGTCGTTGTTGGCGTCGGCGCGCTTCTCGCGGCGCCGGCGCTGCATCACGCGCTGGCCGAACAACGGGCTTTCGGCGACCAGCGCCAGGGCCGGATCATCCAGCAGCAGGCCTTCGTCCAGCGGCGCGATGGTGATCGCCAGGCGCTCCTTGCTGGCGACAAAGTCCGGCCAGCTGTCGACGGTCTTCGGTCGCAGCTTCAGGCGCTCCAGCAGTTCGAGCAGCACTTCGCGACGGCCCGCGGATTCGGCAGTGAACAGCACGCGCCCAGGGAACTCGTCGAGGAAACCCGAGAGCGCCGCCAGCGGCTGGGTGGCCTTGGCTTCGATGGCCAGGTTCGGCAATTCCCTTGCGGGGAAGCGCTCGCGGCCAGCGCCGGACTCCACATCCTGTTGGCTGGCGACCACTCGCGGCCAGTTTTTCAGGCGGGCGAAGCAGTCTTCTACTGGCAGGAACAATTCAGCAGGCGGTAATAAAGGACGCGAAGGATCGACGCGCCGCTCTTCATAACGATTGCGCACGTCGTTCCAGAAATTTTCCGCGGCCTGCTCGATGCCTGGCAAGGAGAACACTTGGGTGTCCTGGGGCAGGTAATCGAACAACGTCGAGGTTTCTTCGAAGAACAGCGGCAGGTAGTACTCGATGCCGGCGGGGGTAATCCCGCTGTTCAGGTCCTGGAAGATCGGGCAGCGCCGGAAGTCGACATCGAAGCGCTCGCGAAACCGTGCCTTGAAGCGGGTGACGGCTTCTTTCTCCAGCGGGAATTCCTTGGCCGGCAGCAGCTTGACCGAATCGACCTTGTCGATGGAACGCTGGTTTTCCGGGTCGAAGGTGCGCAGGGTTTCGATTTCGTCGTCGAACAGGTCGATCCGGTAAGGCAGCTTGCTGCCCATCGGGAACAGATCGATCAAGGAGCCACGCACGGTGAATTCGCCATGTTCGTACACGGTATCGACGTAGCGATAGCCAGTGGCCTCGAGGCGGGTGCGCATTTGCTCGACGTCGAGCTTCTGGCCGACGTCCAGGACCAGGCTGCTGCCGAGCAAAAATTTGGTCGGCGCCAGGCGGTGCAGCGCAGTGGTGATCGGCACCACCAGCACGCCATGACTCAGTTCCGGCAATCGATAAAGCGCCGAAATGCGCTGGGAAATGATGTCCTGGTGCGGCGAGAACAGGTCGTAGGGCAGGGTTTCCCAGTCGGGGAAATGCAGCACAGGCAAATCGGGGGCGAAGAAACCCAGCTCCTGTTCCAGTCGTTCGGCACTTTGGCTGTCGGCTGTGAGCAGCAGGGTAAAGCGCTTGGCAGCGCTGGCGGCCTCGGCGATGGCCAGGCTCAGGGCGGCACCAGGCAGGTTGCCCCAGTGCTGTTTACCTGCCGCGGCAGGGAGAAGCGGTAGACGCAGAACGGGCACGGAAGGTTGAGCTCCAAGCGTTGCGACAAAGTCGGTAATTGTAGCGGTCCCGGGTGCCGGCTGTCAGTCGCAGATGTGTCTATTACGCGGGTAAGGAAAAATGTAGTGGTAAAGACAAAATCGCGGTGTTTTTTACCGGAAATTAGCGATTATGTAGTGGCAAAACCAACCGGTGTTACGGATGGTTACGGATAAGGTTGCGCTGTCCCCAAAAAATTGACGAAGCTGGAGGCCCCGGTTTCATTGGGTTTCAGCGGTGCGCGATTTTTTTGAAAGGGAATTTGTTACTGACGGTGCGACAAGCGCGCATTGCTACACGAGGCGCGCGGCGGCATAATGTAGCCCCTTTTTTCTGCCCCTACATGTGGAAGGTTCCCGTGACTCAGAAGCCCGACCAGTGTCTTGGTGAATGGATCGACCGTGAAGCACTCGCAGAAGCGATGATTCCGCTTATCGGTCAGCTTTACCGCAATAACAATGTGGTGAGCTCGATCTATGGCCGCAGCCTGATCAATCGTTCAGTCATTGCGATTCTCAAAGCTCACCGCTTTGCTCGTCACCGTCAAACCGACGATACCGAGCTGTCCGTCCACGAAACATTCCCGCTGCTCAAGGCGATGAGCGAGCTCAAGCTCGGCGCCGCTTCGGTAGACCTGGGCAAGCTGGCAGCCAAGTTCAAGGCTGAAGGCAATGGCCGTACTGCCGAGCAGTTCGTGCGTGAAGAACTGGCCGACGTGGTTGGCCAGCAGAACGCTTCCGCCCGCAAAGGCACCGACGTTGTCCTGTACGGCTTCGGTCGTATCGGCCGTCTGCTGGCGCGCATCCTGATCGAAAAAACCGGTGGCGGCGACGGCCTGCGCCTGCGCGCCATCGTCGTGCGCAAGGGCGCCGAGAACGACCTGGTCAAGCGTGCCAGCCTGCTGCGTCGCGACTCGGTTCATGGCCCGTTCGATGGCACCATCACCATTGATGAAGCCAACAACACCATCACCGCCAACGGCAACCTGATCCAGGTTATCTACGCCAAGAGCCCGACCGAAGTCGACTACACCCAGTACGGCATCGAGAACGCACTGATCGTCGACAACACCGGTGTATGGCGTGACGCCGACGGCCTGGGCCAGCACCTGGCCTGCCCGGGCGCTGCCCGCGTGATCCTCACCGCACCTGGCAAGGGCGCACTGAAGAACATCGTGCACGGCATCAACCATGGCGACATCAGCCCTGACGACAAGATCATCTCGGCCGCTTCCTGCACCACCAACGCCATCGTGCCGGTGCTGAAGGCTGTGAATGACAAGTTCGGCATCGTCAACGGCCACGTCGAAACCGTTCACTCGTTCACCAACGACCAGAACCTGATCGACAACTTCCACAAGGGCAGCCGTCGTGGCCGCGCCGCGCCGCTGAACATGGTAATCACCGAGACCGGTGCCGCCACCGCAGCCGCCAAGGCACTGCCAGTGCTCAAGGGCAAGCTGACCGGCAACGCGATTCGCGTTCCTACGCCAAACGTGTCGATGGCCATCCTGAACCTGAACCTGGAAAAGGCCACCACCCGCGAAGAGATCAACGAGTACCTGCGCCAGATGGCCATGCACTCGGACCTGCACAAGCAGATCGACTACGTCAATTCGCAGGAAGTGGTTTCCACCGACTTCGTTGGCTCGCGCCACGCAGGCGTCGTGGACGCTGAAGCGACCATCACCCAGGATAACCGCGTTGTACTGTACGTCTGGTACGACAACGAATTCGGTTACAGCTGCCAGGTGGTTCGCGTGATGGAAGACATGGCCGGTGTAAACCCGCCAGCTTTCCCGCGCTAAGCTCCTTTAGCTGCACGTGAAAACGCCCCGACCTTGGTCGGGGCGTTTTTGTTTGTGCGTGAAGACTTTTTCTTACGGAATAAATGCTCTTTAGAAAGACTCTTGTAGGAAAAGGATTGTTTCTTTCGGCGAAACTTCTGAATCGTCTTTTTGACCCTGCCGTGAGGCTCCCAACGCTGTTAGCGTCCGCTGCATTATTTCTGAACACCCTTCCAATGATAAGGAGTTTGAAATGAATGCACCCTTGCAGCCTTCGTATACCAACGACGTTTCCCCAGAGTACCTCCGCAGCCTGGACACCCCGCACTTCACTGAGCAGCAAATTGAGCAATTCCATGAGTAAGCCCAAGTGGCTGTTCGTCATCAGCAGACGTACATCGACACTCATCCCGCCATCGCCATCTTCCGGTGCGCCGCCGAGGGCAGCCAGACTCGTAAAGGTGGGGTGATTCAGCAAGGGACAGGGCCGCTGGCCTTCAAGTTGGAAAGTGGGTTGTCGGTGCGCGTAGCGCTCAAAGGCGACTACGTCAGGTATGCCGATGGCAGTACGGCGCAGATCATCACAGGTGCCGGGCAAGCCAACAATGATGTGGCGCTGGTCGGCAGCGTGCTCAGCAATGGCGACGAGATCATCAATACGCCACAGGGCGGCTACGTATTTATTGCGCGCGAAGGTGTCTCGATGGTCGAAGATTTTCTGCCAGCTATCGCGCACTGAACGATCAAGTCTGGCGCTGCCCACGGCCGTCTCAGTGCGGCGTTGCTTGAATGCTGACGCAGCTGACGGTCGCAACCCCTCGCCGTAAACCTTCTGGACTCTACCGGAAGTCATGGAGAAGAAGTTCAATGAGAGAAGGACATTTCATCGGTTTGAATGACCGAAGCACCTGTGGCGGCACAGTTCTCGATGGTGACACCCGGATCATGATGTATGGCGTTGCCCACGCCTGTGATGGTGATCGAGTCACCTGTGGAAAGGGCAGAAAGACCTATCGGATCGTCGGTGGCATCTCGTACATGACCAGTCATGGAAGGCCCATGGCTGGCACCCTGGATAGCTACAGTAACTGCCCTTGTAGAGCCGGTCTGATCCCCTCGGTGCTCACGGCAACTTACACGAAAGCGGATGCTGCACCGCCGGTGTCCAGAAAATCGGCTGAGCCGACCGCCCCCGTCGCTAGCACTCAGCCGGCAGTGCCACGTCAATCCGGATTCGCCCCTTCAAGTCATCCGGCTCCAGCCGCATTCAACAAAGCAGACCTACCGGAACCCGGATTCTACGTTGTCCCCAACAGCATGACCCGCGAACAACTGGAAGCCACGCTTTTCCCCTCGCGCCAACACGCGACCATGAGCAAGTTCCAGGCGCTCAACCCTGATCGAAGCGACCTCAAAGCCGGTTCAATGATCGTGCTGAGCGATCCGAGCAACACTTCCTGTACCTACCAGGAAGCCCAACTCATGCAAACCGCTCAACAGGTCAAGGCAGCCCTCGATCCCCTGACGCCAGCAGAAGCGGAATTCATGTTTCGCCACGGCGCCGAAATCGCCAGTTTTACCGGCGAGACTTCGACCTGGCTCGGTGTCAGTTCGGCGGTGATGGAAAAACACCTTTCCCGACTGCGTGACACCCTTCAAGCGATGGAACGTCTGCATCAAGCAACCTATCGCCAACACGGCCATCTTAAATCACCGCAATTCTTCGCCGAGCGCCAGCGCCTGCTCGCCCAGCTGGAAGCCCATCTACTGAATTCCACGCGCCTTCGTGGGGTGACCACATTGGGTGATCATCCCAAATTGAAGACTGCCCTCGGCATTTCCAGTCGTAGCCTGGTGCACCACTGGGACAAGGCCGGGGCGCCTGGGCAGATACCGGGTTATGCGACTCATGTGAATACGGTCAGTCGGGCTGCCAAGTACATGAGCACTGGTGGATACATCGGTATAGGAATTGGCGGGGTTTCTTCATTGTTGGCCATACAGGCGGTTTGTGTCGGGGATTCTGGCGCTGCTTGCGAGAAGGTTAAGTTTACTGAAGGGGGGAAATTTCTAGGGTCCACCGGTGGCGGCATTCTGGGCGCACGGCTAGGCCTGGTTGCCAGTGGTCCAATCTGCCTGGCACTTGGAGTCACTACAGGTATTGGAGGGGTTGTCTGCGTCGCTACGCTTATAGGTGTTGGGGCTTGGGTGGGTACGACCGATGGAGGTGAAAGGGGAGAGGTCATCGGTGAGACACTGTATGAGGCTATGCAGCCATGAACAGCAGTTGGCCTGTCTGGGCGGTTCTGATTTTCAATGGCGGGCGAATACTGCTGGGATTTGTGAGTTTCGCGTACGCCCTATACCTGGGACGTCACCTGGATGCCATGATGGAGGCTTTGAAGAACAGTCGTTGTATCTATATTTGGGGGCCAGGTCTGCGGAAACAGGGTTGGTTTGGGTGCTTTCTCTTAGTGACCAAAATTACCGGAGTGGTAATGATGCCAAAAACGTCAATCCGCCTCGGTGAACTGGACCCTGTCGATATTGAAAACTTTCCTCCATATCTAAAACGACTTCTGCAAGTTGATGCGGTGATACTGGTTGGTGGTGCAATTTGGCTGGTGGTTGCATGCTTACTGGTAAAAATATAAGGAGCTTGGTGGATATTCCAGTCTCTACAGGTATAGGTGGTGTCGTTTGTGTCGCAGCAATAGTTGGGGTTGGCGCGTTGGGGGGGACGATTGCTGGCGGTAAGGTAGGAGAATGCGTAGGCGAGAAGTTTTTTGAATCTATACAGCCATGACCAGTATTGATACCTGGTCTCCCTGGGTTGCAATCATTGTTGTTGGTGGCCCAATCCTACTGAGTTACGTGAGCTTCTTTTACAGTCTGTACTTGAGTCGCTGTCACTTGGAGCGCCTTGTTGAGGCCTTGAGCGGTAGTCGCGATATCGTTATTAGCGCTGCAGGATTGATGCAAGGCGGATGGCTGAGTCGGATGATGTTAGTTGCAAAGATCACCTTTGTGGTGATGTGGCCCGGGCCGAGACTTCGTGCAGGGGATCTTGATCCTGATGATTTCCGTAACTTCCCTTTGAGCTTGAAGCGACTGCTAAAAGCGAAGGCCATTCTGATGTGCGTCATTGTGGTTTGGGGAGCGATTGCGTTCGCACTAGTGGAGCTTAGGTAATTTAATGCTTGGCCATCCCATGCTGGAATCGGCCCAGGTAAATTTCAGTAAAAATCTGGCGTGTCCCAGGGGAGATCTGTTCGCCAAGCCAATAAGCGCAGAAATGTGAACGGCACCATAAGGTGCCGTTTTCATTTGTACTTGATTCCCTTAAACGCACCAACGCCTGAATGCAGGTTGTTCTACAAGCCGATCACGGGTGACTTATATCGTTTTAATCTCTCCACTAAAAATTTAAGAATTATCTAGAAATCGATACAAAGTTCATTTCGCAATAAAAAATAAAAATCACTAGTAAAAATAACAGCTTGGCAATCAACTCAGCTGAAACGGCTTATGTGGATCCAATCATCGGGCCGCTACATATTTGACGCCATTTAATTGCTCCATTCATTTACTTGACACCCCAAGGCACTGAATCTAGTGTCGCCAATGACACCGCCCGCTCTGCCTCGGGCAACACGAAAGTCACGCTCCACAGCAACTCTCCAAAAAGACGGGAATCCCATTACCGCTCACCTCACAATAAAATCATATCAATCAGCGTCGGCTTAATTGCCGTCCAGCGATCAATTGCGTTTGCTCACCCTGCCAAAAGTGTTTTCGCAGTCAGGCCTGCTATTGCCTGGCTGTTATGCGGTTGGTCTATCGGGAGAGTCGAACATGGCGCAAGAACGCTCGAAGTTGTTATCGCTGTTACCGCGCCTGGTGGGATTGGGGGTGCTGGGGTTTATCGTCTGGCTGTTGCTCTCGACCTTGCTCATGCCGCTGGTGTCGGCCTCTGCCACCCGGGCGATTTTGAATGCGCCGGTGATTCTGTTGACCACGCCGATCGATGGCGTGGTGAGTTCCCTGGCGGTCAAGCCCGGGGTGACGTTTAGCCAGGGCCAGAAGATTGCCGTGGTGGAAAATCCGCGGGCGAACCAGGAAACCTTGCTGACCCTGCAAACCCGGCGCCTGACCCTGGAGCAACAGCTGTCGTCTTCGGCCAGCCAGGCCGAGCACGATCAGCGTTATTACGAGGAGCTGGAGAAAACCAGCCAGCGTTACCAGGCCGCGTTTCACACCCGCCAGCTTTACACGCAAAAAGCCTTGAAAGCCGAGAACAGTGCCGCCAGCGCGCGGTTGATCGATGCCCAGGAAACGGTCGAGCGCAATCTCGAGTTGTTCGTCCAGGGGGCGGTCAGTGGTGCGGTGGTGGCTTCGTCGAAAGCGCAGCTGGCTTCGTTGCAAGGCGCGGCCGAGTCGGTGCGTTCGCAGTTGCGGATCACCGATGGTGACGTCAGTGCCGCCAATAAACAGGTGTACCTCGATCCCGATCAACTGCGCATGTTCGATCTCAGCGCGCAAATGACCACGCTGAAACTCAGCCTGGAGAATCAGGCGCGCAACCGGGTGACCTATCAACAGGAACTCGACAATCTCAACCAACTGATCGAAACCGAGCAGAACCGCGTCCGGATGATGGCCGGCTACGACGTCGTGGCGTATTCGCCCGGTACTGTCCAGGAACTGCTGGCGCCCCAGGGCACGCTGGTGCAGGCCGGTTCGACCTTGCTGCGGGCCACCGATTGCGCGCAGAGCTATGTGATCGCGGTGTTCCCCGAGCGCATGGCCAGCAAGATCGACCGCGACAGCGTGCTCACCGTGAAAATTCGCGGCCTCGACCAGCCCCTCAAGGCCAGTGTGGTGCAGTTGTTGTCCAGCGCCTCGGATATCCGCGCCAATACCTACAGCGTGCCGTTTCCCTATGCCGAGCAAAATTCCGTGTACGTGGTCGGCACCTTTGCCGCTGACCTCACGGACAGCCAGCGCGCCATGACCTGCAACCCGGGGTTGTGGGCCAGTGCCGAGGTGTCGCGGCCATGAGCATTGTATTGCGAGCGATGGTGGGGCTGATGTTGATGATCGGCACGGCAAGCGGATGGGCTGCACAAGCCCAACCGCAACTGGCGGCAATGACCTGTGCGGCGCTGGATCAGGCCGTGACATCGCAGCCGGCGGGGCCGGTGCTGGTAGCCAGTTATCCGCCGCTGGATGGCCAGCCTGCGCCGATCCTGGCGTTGCGCGGCGTGGCGTTCACCTATGACAACGCACTGGCGAGCATTGCCTTGTTTGCCTGCGGCAAGGCCGGGTCGGCGCGGCGGATCGCCGATGCATTGGCGTTCGCCACAGGCCATGACCCGGAGTACCGGGACGGACGCCTGCGCAACGCCTACGCCGCCGGCCCGGTGGCGGCGCCGTCGATGAAGTTGCCGGGCTATTGGAGTGTCGAGCGCAATGCCTGGAACCAGGACGCCTATCAAGTCAGCAGCGCCACCGGCAATCAAGCCTGGGCGGCATTGGCGCTGCTGGAAGCATTTCGCCAGAGCGGTGAGGCGTCCTACCTGGAAGCCGCGCGAAAAGCCCTGCACTGGTCGCAGCAAAACACCTACGACGGGCAAGCGCCCGCCGGATTCAGTGGTGGCTATTACGGGTACTTTGACAAGCAGGTCCAGCAGAACTGGAAATCCACCGAGCACAATGTCGACCTCGCGGCGGCGTGGTCGGCACTCGACGCGGTGGCCCCAAATCAGGAGGCGGCAAAGCAAGCGCAAATTGCCCGGCAGTTTGTCTCCAGCCAATGGGACGCCGGGGAAGGGCGTTTCCTGATCGGCACGGGCGCGGACGGCCAGACCTCGGACCGCGTGCGCTCGGGGCTGGATGCGCAGATCTGGCCGTTGATCGCCCTGCATGAGCCACCCAAGGACTGGCGGCGCGTTTTCGCCTTCATCGACCGCGCTCACCGTGCCGGCGAAGGTTACGGTTTCAATCGCGATCCCGATGGCCTGTGGACCGAGGGCACCGCCCAGGCCGCTGCCGTGGCGCGCTTGAGCGGGCTCAGTGACAAGGCGCAACCGTTGTGGAGCGTGCTGCTGGCCCAGCAGGCCGGCAACGGCTGGCTGTTCGCAACACCGGCAGAACGCATCAGTACCGGGCTGGCCATAGGCCCGGACTCGGTCAGCAACGATTTTTTCTACTACCACCTGCCTCACCTGGGCGCCACAGCGTGGGCGGCCATTGCCGCCACCGGCGTCAATCCCTTTACCGGTTTGCGAGAGGCTGACTGACATGCAGGCACTGGACTCGCTGCAACTGCTGCAAATCAATTTCTGGACGCTGGCAGCGGTGATTCTGTTCACCTGCCTGACCCACCGCGATCAATGGGCCGCGCGGGTCGGTTTCGGTGCCATCACCGCCTTCCTGCTGATCAACTATGCGGCCTGGCGGATTCGCGACACCTTGCCCGATGGGCATTCCGGATTCGCTACGGTGTGGGCTTACACCTTCCTGTTCTTCGAGATGCTGGCGATTGGTTACACGCTGTTTTCCATTGTCGTGATGCTCTGTCGGACGGATCACCGCACAGATGCCGATGCCGGTGAACGCCGGCTCAGAGAGCAAGGCAGCGCGGTCCCTGCGGTGGACATCTTCATCGCCACCTACAACGAAGGCCTGGAAATCCTCGAAAAAACCATTATTGCCGCCCAGGCCATCGACTACCCTAACTTCACCATCTGGGTACTCGACGACACCCGCCGCGACTGGCTGCGCGACTACTGTGCGCAAATGGGCGTGCAGTACGCGCGGCGCCCCGACAACTCCCACGCCAAGGCCGGCAACCTCAACAACGGTCTGCGTCAGTCGGCGGCCCTCAGCAATGCGCCGTACATCCTCGTGCTCGATGCCGACTTTGCGCCGCAGCAGCCGATCCTCTTGCGCACCCTGGGACTGTTCGACGACCCCAGGGTCGGCCTGGTGCAGACGCCACAGTTCTACTACAACCCCGATCCGATCCAGCACAACCTCGGCACGTCGGCCTGTTGGGTGGATGAGCAACGGGTGTTCTTCGATGTGTTCCAGCCGGCGAAGGATGGCTGGGATGCGGCGTTTTGTGTTGGCACGTCCTTCGTAGTGCGGCGCGATCTGATTACCGAAATCGGCGGTTTTCCTACAGGCTCGGTGTGCGAAGACATCTACACCACTTACCGTTTGTTGCAAAAAGGCTATGTCACCCGCTGGTTGAATGAGCGTCTGTCCATTGGTTTGTCTGCCGAAGGCTTGACCGAGTACATCAATCAACGTGGGCGCTGGTGCCTGGGCACGATCCAGGTGGCATTGCTCAAGGAGGGGCCGTTGCGCGGCAGCGGCTACACGCTCAATGACCGGCTGCACTATGTCCATGGGCTGATGCACTGGTTTTCCAAACCCTTCATCTTGATGATGCTGGTGTCGCCGGTGCTGTACTGGTATTTCGGCATCGCTGGGTTCTACGCCAATCCGCTGGATTTCCTGGCGTTCGGCATGCCGGCGCTGATTGCGTTCTGGGGCTATGGGACCTGGGTGACGGACCGGCGGACCTTGCCGATTTTTACCGAGGTCACGCAGATCGTTGCCTCGCTGGCGGTCACTGCCACCATCGCCAGCGCCATGATCCGACCGTTCGGGCGCCCGTTCAAAGTCACCGCCAAGGGCCTCGACCGGACGAAAACCATGGTGCATTGGAAGCTGTTCGGGTTCTTCCTGGCCTTGACCTTGCTTTCGCAGTTTGGCGCCTATATCGCCATCAGCACGGCTGCCTCGTTCGACGGCAACATGCTGTTCAATCTCTGCTGGACGGTGGTTGCGTTGGTGTACAACCTCGCGACCCTGGTGGCCTGTGTCGACCGCCCACGCTTGCATGGCGAAGAGCGCTTTCCATTCGATAAACCCACCGGGTTTCGTTTCGGCGGCAAGGTCCTGGCGGGGCGCCTGGTGGATATTTCCCTTAGTGGCGCGTCGCTCAATTGCGCCTTCGCTGCCTCGATCAAGCCGGGGCTGTGCGGTCAGATCTGGATCGACAAGCTGGGTTGGCTCGATGTCGAAGTCATGCGCAATCACGGCGAGGACCAATTGGGCCTGCGTTTCGCCGACCTTGATGAAGGGGTGCGCCAGCGCCTGATCGCGCGGTTGTTCAGCGACGCGACCATCAATGTCGTCAGCAAGGCCGAGCCGGCACAGGCCTTTGGCACTTTGCTGCAGCGCTCGCTACTGGGCGAAAAAAGTCTGGCGCCGCGTTCCATCAAGCCGCTCAAGACGCCGAGCCATGTCTCGCCGCCTCGTTGGCGGCCGATCAGTGTTCCTTCGCGCAAACCGGCTGTGCCGCACATCAGTGTCGAGCGGTCGGGTCTGTGGTCGTTGCTTCTTTCCCCCTTGCGAGCTTTGCTCGGCCAACGTTTTTAGGTGCGCGCCATGAACCATTGCCTACCCACCTCATGTTTCATGACCTTGTTTTTGCTTGGCGGTTGCTCGCTGGAACCGACCTACGAGAAACCCGAGGCACCGATCGACCAGCAGTGGCCGGCGAACACGGCCGGTGAATGCTGTAACGGCAAGCAGGCGTTCGATAAGGATTGGCGCGGTTTTGTGGTCGACGAGCGCCTGCGCCAGTTGATTGACATGGCCCTGGCCAACAACCGCAGCCTGCGACAGTTCGCGGCCAGCGTCGAGGAGGCGCGGGCCGGGTATGACAGTGCGCGCTCAGGGCTTTTTCCTACGATCGGCATCGACACTTACGCCGGTCGCAGCAAGTTACCGCCATTGGTGCGCACACCGGGAGGCGGCGATACGGCGGGCAGCATCGCCAACACCTATCAGGCAACGGCCGGCTTTACCTCCTACGAGTTGGACTTGTTCGGGCGTATCCGCAGCCAGCGTAATGCCGCGGGGGCACGGTTCGAAGCGTCCGAGGCGGATTACCAAACGGCGCGGCTGGCGCTGATCGGCGAAGTTGCCAGCACCTGGTTGAGCCTCAAGGCCAATCAGCATTTGCTCGACCTTGCGCAGAACACCTGGCAATCCCAGGACCGCTACGGGCAGCTGTTGCGCAAAAGTTATAACCTCGGTTCCAGTGCGCGGATCGATGTCCACCAGGCAGATGCACAAACCAACACGGCGGCGGTGCAGGTCAACACCTATCGCATGCAAGTGGCGCAGGACATGAACGCGCTGCGGGTGCTGGTGGGGCAACCGGTACCGGTGGGGTTGCTGCCGACCGGCGCGCTGGGTGAGCAGTTGGCGACCCTGGACGTGCCGGCGGGTTTGCCTTCGGCGCTGGTTGAGCGACGGCCCGACATCATGTCGGCCGAGGCGCAGTTGCGTGCAGCCAACGCGGATATCGGCGCGGCCCGTACGGCGTACTTCCCGACTTTTTCCCTGACGTCGGCGCTGGGCAGCCTGACCGGGGAGTTTTCCCAATTGCTCAGTGGTCCGGCCGAGTTCTGGTCGGTGGCGCTGGCCGGCTCGTTGCCCTTGATCGACGGGGGCGCGCGGCGGGCGCAAGTGGACGCCAGTCATGCCCGCTTCGCCGGCCAGGCGGCGGCCTATGAAGCGACGGTGCAGAATGCATTTCGAGAAGCGGCCGATGCCTTGAACGCCCGGCAGGAAATGCTCACCCAGGTCGAGTTCCAGAAAAAACTGGTCGGGGATTATCAGGAAGCCTACCGCCAGTCTCGCCTGCGTTTCGAGTCGGGGCTGGACAGCTATTTTTCTACCATGGATGCCCAGCGCTCATTGTTTGATGCGCAGCAGAAGTGGGCGCAACTGGAGTTGGCGCGGGAGATCAACCAGGTGACGTTGTACAAGGCGTTGGGGGGAGGGTGGAGCCAATCGTTGAAGATGGCGGATCGTTGAGGCGCGCGATACCCTCACACCACAAATCCCTTGTGGGAGCGGGCTTGCTCGCGAAGGCGGTGTGTCAGACGGCATTGTTGTCATCTGGTGCACCGCCTTCGCGAGCAAGCCCGCTCCCACATTTGTATCGCATAATGGCTGAGCCTGGCGTTGTGTCCGGGAATGATTGGGGGGAGATTTGTTGACCTGGCGACGGTATGGTCTTTTGGTGCTGATCGGCACCTTGTCCGCCTGCGGCAATGGCGATTCCCTGGAAAGCTTCGGCGGTCCAACCATGGGCAGCACGTATTCGGTCAAGTACGTGCGTCACGCCGGTCTTCCTGCCCCGGCAGACGTCCAGGTCGAGGTCGAGAAGATCCTGGCGGAGGTCGACCGGCACTTATCGACCTATCGCAGCGACTCGGACATCGC
Source organism: Pseudomonas sp. EB271-G4-1 (assembly GCF_058791355.1). Lineage (NCBI taxonomy): Bacteria > Pseudomonadati > Pseudomonadota > Gammaproteobacteria > Pseudomonadales > Pseudomonadaceae > Pseudomonas > Pseudomonas sp. EB271-G4-1. Next base: position 29,185 of record NZ_JBYTEO010000036.1, on the reverse strand, counting down.
GCAATTCAACGCATTACCGGCCAACCACTGTCGGGTAATGCCTGCGTCGGTCCTGCAATTGGTCCGCGTCGGCGAGCAGCTGTCCATGCAAAGTGCAGGCGCTTTCGATTTGACGGTCGAGCCGCTGCTCAATCTCTGGGGGTTCGGCCCACAGGCCCGTGAAGAAAAAATCCCCACTGCACAGGCGCTGGCCGAGGTGCGTCAACATGTCGGTCACGATCATCTGCGCATTGACGGCGAGCAGCTATGCAAGGACGCCGCCGTGGAAGTCGACTTCAACAGTATCGCCGCCGGTTATGCGCTGGACACGATTGCCGCGAAGCTCACGGCCATGGGCATCCACGACTATCTTGCCGAAGCCACCGGTGAACTCAAGGCCGCCGGCAGGAAACTCGACGGCACCGCATGGCGCATCGCTGTGGAAGAACCTCGCGACGATCAACAGGTGGCCGAGCGCATCATCGCCATCGACGGTTATGGCCTGTCGACTTCGGGTGACTACCGTAACTATTTCGTGCAGGGTGGCCAGCGCTTTTCCCACACCCTCGATGCGCGCACAGGTTTACCGGTCTCACACAACCTGGCGTCTGTCACGGTGATTCATCCTTCAGCGTTGATGGCCGATGGCTTATCGACGCTGTTGCTGATTCTCGGCCCGGAGCAGGGTTGGGACTACGCGGAAAAACACGACATCGGCGCATTTTTTGTGATGCGTGCCGATACAGGTTTCGTCACACGCAGCAGTCACGCCTTTGAGCGTTTGAGTGGCAGGAAAACCGAGTGATTGCGGCGATTCGGGCATTGAAACCTGGCGTTGTAGTGCAGGCAAAACTAGCCTACGACGCGACCAAGGGTTAATGTGCGCGGCGTTGACGCTTCTATAGACTGTGTCCGGGTTCTGCATGGACCCCAAATTGTTCCTTCATGCCACAGATTGGCGTGATTTAGCCGCAGGTGCCGCTGGTGCCGCGGCCTGTTCTGAGGAGTACGCATGGCTGTCTACAACTACGACGTGGTGGTGTTGGGTTCCGGCCCGGCGGGGGAAGGCGCGGCAATGAACGCCGCCAAGGCAGGGCGCAAGGTGGCGATGGTCGATAGCCGTCGCCAGGTCGGCGGCAACTGCACTCACTTGGGCACCATCCCGTCCAAGGCACTGCGTCACTCGGTCCGGCAGATCATGCAGTTCAACACCAACCCGATGTTCCGGGCCATTGGTGAGCCGCGCTGGTTCTCGTTCCCGGACGTGTTGAAAAGCGCCGAGAAAGTGATTTCCAAGCAAGTCGCCTCGCGCACCGGCTACTACGCCCGTAATCGCGTCGACGTGTTCTTCGGCACCGGCAGTTTCGCCGACGAGCAAACCATCGAAGTGGTCTGCGCCAACGGCGTGGTGGAAAAACTGGTGGCCAAGCACATCATCATCGCCACCGGTTCGCGCCCTTATCGCCCGGCCGACATCGATTTCCATCACCCGCGTATCTACGATAGCGACACCATCCTCAGCCTCGGCCACACCCCGCGCAAACTCATCGTCTACGGTGCCGGCGTGATTGGTTGCGAATACGCATCGATCTTCAGTGGCCTGGGTGTACTGGTCGAGCTGGTGGATAACCGCGGTCAGTTGCTGAGCTTCCTCGACTCGGAAATTTCCCAGGCCCTGAGCTACCACTTCAGCAACAACAACATCACCGTTCGCCACAACGAAGAGTACGACCGCGTCGAAGGCGTGGACAACGGCGTTATCCTGCACCTCAAGTCTGGCAAGAAGATCAAGGCCGACGCCTTGCTCTGGTGCAACGGCCGCACGGGCAACACCGATCAGTTGGGCCTGGAAAACATCGGCGTGAAGGTCAACAGTCGTGGCCAGATCGAAGTCGACGAGAACTACCGCACCGGCATCCAGAACATCTATGGCGCGGGCGATGTCATCGGCTGGCCGAGCCTGGCCAGTGCCGCCCACGACCAGGGCCGTTCGGCCGCTGGCAGCATTGTCGACAACGGCAGCTGGCGCTTCGTCAATGACGTGCCGACCGGGATCTATACCATTCCGGAGATCAGTTCGATCGGCAAGAACGAGCAGGAGCTGACCCAGGCCAAGGTGCCGTACGAAGTGGGCAAGGCGTTCTTCAAGAGCATGGCGCGGGCGCAGATCGCCGGTGAGCCGCAAGGCATGCTCAAGATCCTGTTCCACCGTGAAACCCTGGAAGTGCTGGGCGTTCACTGCTTCGGTTACCAGGCGTCGGAGATCGTGCACATCGGCCAGGCGATCATGAACCAGCCCGGCGAGCTCAACACCTTGAAGTACTTCGTCAACACCACGTTCAACTACCCGACCATGGCCGAAGCCTATCGGGTTGCCGCGTACGACGGCCTCAACCGGCTTTTTTGAGCGGCTCCGGCCGGTGGCCTGAGCCGGCCGGGGAGACCGATTTCAGCAATTCTCGAGCGTGGCAGTGGCCAAACCGGGAAAGTCTGTAATCAGGCTGTCAACGCCGAAATCAGCGAGCCTGCGCATCAGCGCGGGTTCGTTGACTGTCCACACCGACACATGCAGCCCCTGGCGCTGCGCCTTCTCCAGGCGTTCCGGCGTACACAGGGTCCAGTTCAACGCCAGGATCTCGCAGCCATAGCCTTGCGCAACCTTCAACGGGTCGAGCCAGGCGTATTCGGCCACCAGTCCGCGGGACACGTCCGGCACCAGGTCCAGCGCCGCCTTCAATACTTCCCGTGAACTCGACGTGATGGTGATCTTGTCCAACAGGCCATGTCGTTGCGCCATTTCGCGAATCGCCAGCACCGTTGTGGCGGCGCGGGTGCGTGACGCGCTCTTGACTTCCAGCTGCCAGTGCTCGAAATCGCATTTCTCGAACAGCTCTTCCAGGGTTGGAATCGGGCATGGCGTGATCCAGCCCGGTCCACCCTTGCGCGCGTCGTAGGTCACCAGCTCTGCCGCGGTGTGCTCCACGACCTTGCCGCGCCGGTCGGTGGTGCGCTTGAGCGTCGGATCGTGGATGACCATCAGCTCGCCGTCCATGGACAGGTGCAGGTCCAGTTCACAACGGCGCACGCCGTGCTTGAGACATTGCTGGAAGCTGGTCAGGGTGTTTTCCGGTGCTTCGCCCTTGGCGCCGCGGTGGCCGTAGATGAGGGTCACGATCGTTCCTTAATTTAAATGCCTGATTCGTTCAGTTCGCGGGCCAGGCGTCGTTCCTGGGCCTGCTTTTGCAAAATGTAGCGCGCCAACAGTTGTCGCTGGGCATCGGTCAAGTGTTCGAACTCGGTGCCGACGTCGTAGCCCTCGCCCTTGCGGTCGCAGTGGGTGACGCGTGCGCGCAGCAACAGGCCCAGGGCCTGGGGCATCAGCACCAGCTTGATCGACAGGCGCGCGTCGGCGGCGATGGGGGTCGGGTGCTGGAAGTCGATGCCGCCTTCGGAAATGATCACCGGCTGGGGGACGCCGATCTGCCCGAGCACGGTGATGGCGATCACCTGGCTGAGCAGGTCGATGCGCTTGTTCTGGGATTTGAGGAACGCCGCGAGGTTGCGGTCGCGCTCGCTGATCTGGCGCAGCAGGTGTTGCGACTCGAATTCGCTCAGGTGCAGTTCGCTGAGCAGATTGAATAGCGGGGAAGCATCCTGCAACACTTCCTGCCCTGCGGCTTCAAGGGCGGACAGGGGCCGAATTTCCAGTGCGATCATGTCCTCGATACGGTAGTATTCGCGGCGATCTTCTTCATCTAATGTCGACATGGCGAACCCATGGTAGCGGCGGTGGTCTGAGTGTAAAGCTGGTTATCGACCCCCGCCACAAGGACGTTCCTTTTCCCTCCGAACAAGCCCCGACATGTTCAGACCTCTCTTCGTATTTATCGGCACGCGTTATACCCGTGCAAAGCGTCGCAATCATTTTGTGTCATTCATTTCCCTGACCTCGATGATCGGACTCGCCCTTGGCGTGGTCGTGATGATCGTGGTGCTGTCGGTCATGAACGGCTTCGATCATGAGATGCGTACCCGCGTGCTGGGCATGGTGCCCCACGCGACCATCGAATCCGGCGAGCCGATCAGCGATTGGCAAGGCCTGGCCGCCAAGATCAAGCAGAACCCGCAGGTAGCGGCCGTGGCGCCGTTCACGCAAATGCAGGGGTTGCTGACCAACAACGGCAAGGTCAACAAGATCCTGCTCAATGCCATCGACCCGGCGCAGGAGCGCCAGGTGTCGATCATCGACAACTTCATGCTGCAGGGCAAACTCGACGACCTGGCGCCGGGCGAATTCGGCATCGTCATCGGTGACAAGGCCGCGGCCAAGCTCGGTGCGGCCGTGGGCGACAAGCTGACGTTCGTGGCGCCGGAGGTCACTGTGACGCCCGCCGGGATGTTCCCGCGCATGAAGCGCTTCACCGTGGTCGGCATCTTCCATGTCGGCGCCGGTGAGCTCGATGGTTACCTGGGCATCACCAACCTGCAGGACCTGGCGCGCTTGCATCGCTGGAAACCGGACCAGGTCCAGGGCCTGCGGCTGAAGTTCGACGATCTGTTCCAGGCGCCGCGCGAGGCGTGGAACATCGCCCGCGAGCTGGGCGAAGACCGCTACTACGCCCGCGACTGGACCCGCACCCATGGCAACCTGTACCAGGCCATCCGCATGGAAAAAGCCATGATCGGCCTGTTGTTGTTGCTGATCGTTGCGGTCGCCGCGTTCAACATCATTTCCACGCTGGTGATGGTGGTGAACGACAAGAAGGGCGATATCGCGATCCTGCGCACCCTCGGCGCCACGCCGGGCACGATCATGCGCACCTTCATGGTCCAGGGCACGGTCATCGGCGTGGTCGGCACGGCCATCGGCGCGGTGGTCGGGATTTTCGCCGCGCTCAACGTCAGCGCCGCGATCTCGGCGCTTGAAGGCTTGATCGGCCACAAGTTTCTCAATGCCGACGTGTATTTCATCGATTACCTGCCGTCGCAAGTGCAGAGCCAGGACGTGGTCATGGTCTGCTGTGCGGCGCTGGTCCTGAGTTTCCTCGCCACCCTGTATCCCGCCTGGCGTGCCGCGCGCACCCAGCCGGCGGAGGCGCTACGTTATGAGTGAGTCGCGCATGAGTGATAAAGCAATCTTGAGCTGCCGCAGCCTGGGCAAATCCTACGAGGAAGGCCCGGAGTCAGTGGAAGTGTTGGCGGGCCTGCAACTGGAGTTGCACCCGGGCGAGCGTGTGGCGATCGTCGGCAAGTCGGGCTCGGGCAAGAGTACCTTGCTCAACCTGCTGGGCGGCCTCGATACGCCGACCAAGGGCAGCGTCTGGCTCGACGGTGAAGAACTGTCGGCGCTGAGCGAAAAGAAGCGCGGCCTGCTGCGTAACCGTGCCCTGGGCTTCGTGTACCAGTTTCACCACCTGCTGCCGGAATTCACTGCCCTGGAAAACGTCTGCATGCCGCTGCTGATCGGCAAGACCGCGATTCCCGAGGCGCGCAAGCGTGCCACGGCGTTGCTGGAGCGGGTCGGCCTGGGCCATCGCCTGGAGCACAAGCCTGCCGAGCTGTCCGGTGGCGAACGCCAGCGCGTGGCCATCGCCCGTGCCCTGGTGAACAACCCCGGCCTGGTGATGCTCGACGAGCCGACCGGCAACCTCGACGCCCACACCGCCCAGGGTATCCAGGACTTGATGCTGGAACTCAGCACTTCGATGCGCACGGCGTTCCTGGTGGTAACCCACGACATGAACCTGGCCCGCCAGATGGACCGCGTCCTGCATTTGCAGGAAGGTTGCCTGACGCCTATCTGACGGGTTGAAACCCGACGGCACTGAAAAGTCCGTCGGGTCTTTTATTTTTATACGGTGCCCCAGCGAATGTTCAGACCGTTATCGATCTTTATCGGCACGCGCTATACCCGCGCCAAGCGCCGCAATCGCTTCGTTTCCTTCATCTCGATGACCTCGATGATCGGCCTCGCCCTGGGCGTGCTGGCGATGATCGTGGTGCTGTCGGTGATGAACGGCTTCCAGCGCGAAATGAGCTCGCGCATCCTCGGCATGGTGCCGCATGCGACCATCGTCGGCGTTAATCCGATCGACGATTGGCAGCCGGTGGCCGCCGCCGCGATGAAAAATCCGCAAGTGACCGCCGCCGTGCCGTTCACCGAGATGGAAGGCATGCTGTCCTACAAGGGCACCATGCAGCCGATCCAGGTCAGTGGCGTCGACCCGGCGCTGGAAGGCCAGGTGTCGATCGTCGCCAAGCACATCGTCCAGGGGCGGCTGGATGCCCTGAAACCGGGTGAGTTCGGTGTGGTGATCGGCGAAATCACCGCGCGCCGTTTTCGCTTGAACGTGGGCGACAAGATCACCCTGATCGTGCCGGAAGTCAGCAACGCGCCGGGCGGTATCACCCCGCGCATGCAACGGCTGAACGTGGTCGGCGTGTTCAAGGTCGGTGCCGAACTGGACGGTTCGATGGCGCTGATCCACCTCGCCGATGCCGCGCAAATGCAGCACTGGGAGCCGAATCAGGTGCAGAGCGTGCGCCTGGCGGTGAAGGACATGTATGCGGCGCCGCAAGTGTCGGGCGACATCGCAAACGCCCTCGGCGCAGCCTACAAGGCTGACGACTGGACCCACACCCAAGGCAGCCTGTTCAGCGCCATGAAGATGGAAAAAACCATGATTGGCCTGTTGCTGCTGATGATTGTCGCGGTGGCCGCGTTCAACATCATCGCGACCTTGATCATGGTGGTGAACGACAAGGGTGCGGACATCGCGATTTTGCGCACCATCGGCGCCACGCCACGGCAGATCATGGCGATCTTCATCGTGCAGGGTACGGTGATCGGGGTTGTCGGCACATTGATCGGTGGGGTGTTGGGCGTGATTGCGGCGTTGAACGTCAGCGCCATGGTCGGCTGGGTAGAGCGGGTCAGTGGCCAGCACATCTTCAGTTCCGACGTGTATTTCGTCAGCAACCTACCCTCTGAGTTGCAGGGCGCGGACGTGGCCCTGATCTGCACGGCGGGGTTTGTCATGAGCTTCTTGGCCACGGTTTACCCGGCATGGCGGGCGGCGAAGGTCGAGCCGGCTACCGCATTGCGCTATTCGTAAGCCGTTACACCGCCTTCGTCGGAACGCCGCCCGGAGCAAGCTCGCTCTGCGTGATTTCCCGACGAAGGGGGTCAGGACTGCTGGCCTCATTCTCCCTTTGGTAACTCAATCACAAACCGCGTCCACCCATTTTCCGATTCACAACGAATCTGCCCACCATGGGCGCGGACAATCGACTGGGTAATCGCTAACCCCAATCCCGCATGCTCGCTGCTGCCTTCATGGCGCGCCGGGTCTGCGCGGTAGAAGCGATCGAACAGGCGTGGCAGCAGATCTGCCGGAATTCCTTCACCGCTGTTTTCCACCGACAGGCTCAAGCTTTTGGCCTGGTCGTTGATCCGCACCCGAACCTCACCCCCGGCCGGGGTAAAGCGCAACGCATTGTCCAGCAAGTTGGACAGCGCCCGGCGCAACATGTTGCGGTCGCCTTGCAGGCGGGCATCGCCATCACGGCTCAACGTCACTCGCGCGTCTTCGGCCAGGGGCGCAAAAAACTCCAGCAACAGGTCCACTTCCTCTGCCAGCTCCAACGGTTCGCGCTTGGGCATCAACAGCCCGTGGTCGGCCTTGGCCAGGTAAAGCATGTCGTTGACCAGTTGCGCCATCCATTGCAGCTCCTCGAGGTTACTGTGCAGCGCTTCGCGGTAATCCTCGAGGGGGCGGGGGCGGGTGAGGGTGACCTGGGTGTGGGTCAGCAGGTTTGACAGCGGGGTGCGAAGTTCATGGGCAATGTCGGCGGAGAACGCCGACAGGCGCTGGAAGGAGTCGTCGAGACGCCCGAGCATGGCGTTGAAATGGTGGGCCATTTCCGCCAGCTCCGGCGGCATGTCTTCTTCCGGCAGGCGTGCGTTGAGCGATTGCGCCGAGACACCACTGGCGACTGCGCTCATGCGGCGTAACGGTCGCAGCCCGCTGCGTGCGGCCCAGGCACCGAGCAGGGCGGTGGCCAGGGCGGACAGGCCGACGGTCAGCCAGATCAGGTGTTGCATGCGCTGCAGGAAATGCTGGTGATGGGTGATGTCCAGCAGCAAGCTCAATTGCGGCGAATCGGGTGTGTCGGGGTACAGCGGTGCGTTCAGCACGCGGTAGTCGGTGCCATCGTGGCTCACCGTGGACAGTCCGGGCTGGTGCGGCAAGGTCTGCGGCAGGTTGGAGGAGCTGTCATACCAGCGGCGGCCATCGCTGCCACTGATGCGCAGTGAAAGATCGGCCTGCCGGCTCAACTCGTCGGCCAGCCGGGCGTCACGCTGGCTTGATTGAATGTCCGGCAATGCCCGTCGCAAGCCAATCAGCTTGTCCTCGAGCAACTGCTGGTCGAGCTCGATGAAGTGCGCCTCGCTGGCGCGGCTGAACAGCAGGCCGGCGAACAGCGAGACCACGGCGGTGCATGCGGCGAATAACAGGGCCAGGCGAGCGCTCAAGGACAGCCGGCGCATCAGCACTGGCGCTCTTCGAGCACATAGCCCATGCCGCGCACGGTATGGATCAGTTTGTTCGGGAACTCGTCGTCGATCTTCAGGCGCAAGCGGCGGATCGCGACTTCGATGACGTTGGTGTCGCTGTCGAAATTCATGTCCCAGACCTGGGACGCGATCAGCGATTTGGGCAGGACTTCGCCCTGGCGGCGCAGGAGCATTTCCAGCAGGGCGAACTCCTTGGCGGTCAGGTCGATGCGCTGGCCGCCGCGCTCGACCCGGCGGCGGATCAGGTCCAGGCGCAAGTCGGCCAGTTGCAGGCTGGTTTCCTGGTGCGTGCTGCTGCCCCGGCGCAACAGGCTGCGGACCCGGGCGAGCAATTCGGAGAAGGCGAATGGCTTGACCAGGTAATCGTCGGCGCCCAGTTCCAGGCCATAAACCCGGTCCTCGACGGCGTCCCGGGCGGTCAGGAACAGCACCGGCGTGTCGAGGCCGGCGCTGCGCACCGCTTGCAGGATCTGCCAGCCGTCGCGGCCGGGCAGCATCACATCGAGAATCAGCAGGGCATAGTCGCCACTCAAGGCCAGTTGCTGGCCAGTGCTGCCGTCGGCCACCAGTTCCGTATTGAACCCGGCCTCGGTCAGGCCCTGGCGCAGGTAATGGCCGGTTTTCGGTTGGTCTTCGACGATCAGCAGTTTCATGGGCGACTCGGGCTAAATGGAACGACAGCGTTATACCGTGGGCGACGAGGCTGCGGGCCTTGCTGACAAAGTTGTAATTTGGCTGTCAGGTAAAGGGCAGCGGTGACAGTTTAGAGTTTTCCACAGGCTGAACCTTAATCTTGTTGGAGTACTTCGATGTTTTTGCGTAAATCCGTGTTGCTGGCCAGCTGTCTGTTGGCACTGGGTTCGCCGGTTTGGGCGGCTCCAGAGGTTACCTATGATTTTGGTCAACCGGCCCCGGCAGCCAAGGCGACCCGTAGCGTGGAGGTGGTCATGGCTGACATGACATTCACCCCCAAGTCTATCGAGATCAAGGCAGGGGAGACCGTGCGTATCGTGCTGGTGAATAAAGGCCAGTTGCTGCACGAATTCAACCTCGGCGATGCAGCGATGCATGCCCGGCACCAACAGGAAATGTTGCAGATGCAACAGAGCGGCATGCTTACGCCTACCGGCATGAAGGCAATGGACCACGGCGCCATGGCCGGAATGGACCACGGCGCCATGGCCGGAATGGGGCATGCCATGCAGCACGACGACCCCAATAGCGTGCTGGTGGCGCCTGGCAAGACCGCCGAGCTGACCTGGACCTTCAGCAAGGCCACTCGCCTGGAATTTGCCTGCAACATCCCCGGTCATTACCAGGCCGGCATGGTCGGCAAGTTGACTGTCAGTCAGTAAGCACTCAAAGGCTGCGGCAAAGGCTGGTAGAATCCGCTGATTCTTCAGTCAGGTTTCCGCCATGCATCCCGCAGCCGAACACTCGCCGCTGGGCAAATCCAGCGAATACATCGCCACTTACACGCCGTCCCTGCTGTTCCCGATCCCGCGTACCGCGAAGTGGGCCGAGCTCGGCCTGACGGCTCAGACACTGCCGTACAAGGGCGTGGATTTCTGGAATTGCTTCGAACTGTCGTGGTTGTTGCCATCGGGCAAGCCGGTGGTGGCGATCGGCGAGTTCAGCATCCCGGCGGATTCGCCGAACATCATCGAGTCGAAGTCGTTCAAGCTCTACCTCAACTCCTTGAACCAGACGCCGTTCGCCGACACCGCGAGTCTTGAAGCGACCCTGGCCAAGGACCTGTCGGCCGCGGCCGGCAAGCCTGTGGGCGTGCGCATCCGCAGCCTGAAAGAGGTCGAGGCCGAAGGCGTGGTGGCGTTGCCCGGCGTGTGCATTGACGATCTGGACATCAGCGTCAGCAACTACGAGCACCCGCGCCCGGAACTGCTGCGTTGCGATGAGTCGCGCATTGTCGAGGAGAGCGTGCACAGCCATTTGCTCAAGTCCAATTGCCCGGTGACCAGTCAGCCGGACTGGGGCAGCGTGGCGGTGGAGTACCGTGGCGCGGCGCTGGATCACGCAAGCCTGCTGGAATACATCGTCAGCTTCCGCCAGCACTCGGACTTCCATGAGCAGTGCGTGGAGCGGATTTTCCTTGATCTGCAGCGGTTGCTGAAACCGGAGAAATTGACGGTGTATGCGCGTTATGTGCGGCGGGGTGGGCTGGATATCAATCCGTATCGCAGTACCGAAGAGGTGCAGCTGCCGAACCATCGCCTGGTCCGTCAGTAACGATTCATTGTGTAGGAGCGAGCATGCTCGCGAAAAACCAGAGGGCAACGCGGGGCATCAGGTTTCCCGCGTTATCGTTGACCTCCATCGCGAGCATGCTCGCTCCTGCAGGGGATTTCTGCGTTTGGTTCAGATTCCCATGCTGTGCAGGGCCGTGCCAATCTGGCGCAGCGTGCTGGCGAGGGTCGGGTGTTCGAGTTCGAAGCGATCGACAGCCAGGTTGACGTTATCGGCGAGGCTCGAGTCCTGTGTCTTGGTTTCGAGCTCCAGCTCAAATTCGATCTTCTGCATCAGTTCGCGCAGGTCGTCACGCTCTGCGTCGGTCAGCGGAGGATTCTGTTCCAATTGCTCGCGCAGGGCATTGAGCTGTTCTTGCAGTTCGCGGGCAGACATGGCGTTCTTCCTTTTATCGATAGGCACTGGCATAGACCGCGACGGCGCGCCAAAGGTCTATGGCTTACCTTTAGATTAATCCACCCGCGCGTAACCTGCATGATCTGAATCAGGGCTTTTCGCCCTTGAGCCGACGCAAGCTGATGTCGGCCAGGCAAGTGTCGAGTTCACCAAGGTGATCGATTACCGAATGCACGCCCAGGCCGAACAGCTGCACCGTTGCCTTGCTGCGCTTGATGTCGCGCTCCTGCGCGGACAATGCCTGCCATTGCTCGGGCGAAAGCCCGCAGAGCGAGCCACAGGACGCCAGGCCGATGGTCCACAAGCCGGCATTGAGTCCCGATTGCAGCAGTCGTGGTTCGCCGCTGACCAGCACGCAGCCATCGAGTCTTTCGATGTCCAGCGCCATCAACGCTTGCCAACACGCATTGGGCGCCGGCCAGGGTTTGATTGTTTCAGCGTATTGCGAAGGTCTTATCCATTGCGGCAGGCCGCCGGCCAATGCCTGGCTGATGGCGGGGGAGAGCTCATCGAGCCAGGCGCAGGGGATTTGCTGGCGCTGCAGGCTGATCAGACTGTCCAGGGCGCCGGGGGTGGCTTGTGCGTGATCAGTGCCTGGGTTGCCCTGAAGGCGCGTGCGGGCACCGAAATCCACCAGGCAGCCACTCAGCCCGAACAGCACGGCAGTCAGGTTCGGCGCATTTTGCGGGGTGGTTTCGGCGTGCGGCATATCAACGTCCCTGAAATAGTCTCAAGGCTAGAGGGCGACGGTGACAGTTGAGTGACACTGTTGTGAATTGCTCGCATTCTGCCAAGATCGTGCGCGGGGACGGGCCCCATGCTGCCTAAAGTGGCCGAATCGTCTTATACTGGCAGCCTTTGCGCCGGGCCAAGCGTCCGGCGACGGTATAGTCCAAGGAGTTTTTTTATGCGCTGGAGCAATCCTCTCGCTCGGCTTTGTGTATGCGCCGGTGCGCTGCTGATTCCGTTTGCTGCGCAGGCAGCCTCGGAAGATGATCCTTGGGAAGGCATCAACCGTCCGATCTTCAAGTTCAACGACTTCGTCGACACCTATGCCCTCAAGCCTCTGGCCCAGGGCTATCAGTTCGTGACACCGCAGTTTCTTGAAGATGGCATCCACAACATGTTCCGCAACGTCGGCGACGTGACCAACCTCGCCAACGATATCCTGCAGGCCAAACCCACCGCCGCGGGTGTCGACACCGCGCGACTGATCTTCAACACCACCTTCGGCGTGCTGGGCTTCTTCGACGTGGGTACCCACATGGGGCTGCACCGCAACGACGAAGACTTTGGCCAGACCCTCGGTTACTGGGGCATGGGCAGCGGGCCTTATGTGATGCTGCCGCTCCTGGGACCTAGCACCGTGCGTGATGCGCCATCCAAGTTCGTCGATAGCTACACCGGTCCTTATCCGTACATCAACGACGTGCCGGTGCGTAATTCGATCTTCGGCCTGAACATCGTCGATACCCGGGCGGACCTGCTGTCCTCCGAGAAGTTGATTACGGGCGACAAGTACACGTTCATCCGCAACGCCTATCTGCAGAACCGCGAATTCAAGGTGAAGGATGGTCAGGTCGAAGACGATTTCTGATCCACAGCGGTAAAAAGAAGGCGGCCATCGAGCCGCCTTCTGCATTTTTGTCGTTCGCCAGGACCTTTCATTGGGTTTCGGTCAGGACGGTTCTTATAACTCCCGGTGATTTCAAAAGTGCCGGCGCCAAGCGACCATCGGCGTGAGCTTGAAACGCCTCGCGGATGGGAGTACCGTCTGCGCCTTAGAAGGGCACCTCTGGTGTACGTGTGGATCGGGTAAATGCTCGAAAACAGTGCGCCAGAGAGGCTAGAAAGCGAATCCAGTAGTCAGAGCCGGGCCAAAATCCGCGCCGCTACGCCAACCTAATTCTGGCGCCGTTTGCCCACATGCCAAAAACCAGTGCCACGCTGCTGATAATCGATGATGACGAGGTAGTGCGCGCGAGCCTCGCGGCCTATTTGGAAGACAGTGGTTTCAGCGTCCTGCAGGCCAGCAACGGTCAGCAGGGTCTTCAGGTATTCGAGCAAGACAAGCCCGACTTGGTCATCTGCGATCTGCGCATGCCACAGATGGGCGGACTCGAACTCATCCGCCAGGTCACCGAGCTTTCGCCGCAAACACCGGTGATCGTGGTGTCGGGCGCCGGCGTAATGAACGATGCGGTCGAGGCCTTGCGCCTGGGCGCGGCGGATTACCTGATCAAGCCTCTCGAAGATCTGGCCGTGCTCGAGCACTCTGTGCGTCGGGCCCTGGATCGTGCGCGCCTGCTGATGGAAAACCAGCGCTATCGCGAGAAGCTGGAGAAGGCCAACCGCGAGCTCGCCGCCAGCCTGAACCTGCTCCAGGAAGACCAGAACGCCGGTCGCCAGGTGCAGATGAACATGCTGCCGGTCAGCCCCTGGGCCATCAACGACTTCAAGTTTGCCCACCAGATCATCCCGTCGCTGTACCTGTCGGGGGATTTTGTCGACTATTTCCGGGTCGACGAGCGCCGCGTGGCGTTCTACCTGGCGGATGTTTCCGGGCACGGTGCCTCTTCAGCCTTTGTCACTGTGCTGTTGAAATTCATGACCACGCGCCTGTTGTTCGAGTCCAAGCGCAGCGGTACCTTGCCGGAATTCAAGCCGTCTGAGGTGCTTGGGCATATCAACCGGGGCCTGATCAGTTGTAAGCTGGGCAAACACGTCACAATGGTCGGTGGAGTCATCGACGAGGAGACAGGTTTGTTGACCTATAGCATCGGTGGTCATTTGCCGTTGCCTGTGTTGTACACACCCGACAGTGTCAGTTATCTGCAAGGGCGTGGTCTGCCGGTAGGCCTCTTCAATGAAGCCACCTACGAAGATCACGTGCTGGAGTTGCCGCCGACGTTCAGCCTGACGCTGATGTCAGATGGCATTCTGGACCTTTTGCCAGAACCCACACTCAAAGAAAAAGAAGCTGCGTTGCCCGAACGGGTCAAGGCGGCGGGCGGCAGCCTGGATGGCCTGCGGCAGGTTTTTGGATTGGCCACGCTAGGGGAGATGCCGGATGATATCGCCCTGTTGGTGTTGAGCAGGAATCTTTGATGAGTACCGGTAGAATCCAGTTCGCCGAACAGGACGGCACCTTTGTCCTGAAATTCGTCGGTGAAGTTCGCCTGACCCTGTGTTCGGCGTTGGATGCGACTATTGATCGGATCTTCACCGCGTTGAATTTCAACGCGATCGTGATCGACCTGACCGAGACCCGCAGCATCGACAGCACGACTTTGGGCCTGTTGGCCAAATTGTCGATCCTGTCGCGGCAGAAGGTCGGGCTGCTGCCGACCGTGGTCACCACCCACGAAGACATCACCCGTCTGTTGCAGTCGATGGGGTTCGAGCAGGTGTTCAACATCGTCGACCAGCCAGTGCCATGCCCGGAATGCCTGGACGACCTGCCTGATCAGGATCAGTCGGAAGAAGTGGTGCGGATCAAGGTGCTGGAAGCGCACAAGATCCTCATGGGGCTGAACGACTCCAATCGTGAAGCCTTTCATGACCTGGTGAATGCGCTGGAGCGGCATTGATGGTTGGCCGGGCTGGCCCCTTCGCGAGCAGGCTCGCTCCCACAGGGGAGCGAGTTACGTAATACGAAGGACATTGTGGGAGCGAGCCTGCTCGCGAAGGCGTCAGAAAGATCGCCACATCCAATCAGGACGCACAAAAAAGGGCGAACCCACCAAGGTTCGCCCTTTTTGCAATTCGCCGATTCAGATCACAGCTTGGCCTGCAACAACGCCTCCAGCTTCTCCTGGTCACGGGCGAACTGGCGAATGCCCTCGGCCAGTTTCTCGGTCGCCATGGCGTCCTCGTTGGATAGCCAGCGGAATTGCGCTTCATTGAGGTTCAAGCGCGCTTCACCGGCATTGCCCGGCGCCAGTTTGCGCTCCAGCTTGCCGGTGTCTGCCGCCAGCTTGTCGATCAGGTCCGGGCTGATGGTCAGGCGGTCGCAGCCGGCCAGTTGCTCGATCTGGCCGAGATTGCGGAAGCTTGCGCCCATGACCACTGTCTTGTAGTCATTGGCCTTGTAATAGTTGTAGATGCGGGTCACCGACTGCACGCCTGGATCGTCCGCGCCGACGAAGTCGTTACCGGTGGCTTTCTTGTACCAGTCGTAGATGCGGCCCACGAACGGCGAAATCAGGAATACCCCGGCGTCGGCACAGGCAGCGGCCTGGGCAAACGAGAACAGCAGGGTCAGGTTGGTCTGGATGCCTTCCTTTTCCAGGATCTCGGCAGCGCGGATGCCCTCCCAGGTGGAGGCGATCTTGATCAGCACCCGGTCACGGCCGATGCCGGCGTTTTCGTACAGCTCGATCAGACGATGCGCGCGCTTCAAGACGGCGTCCGTGTCGAACGACAGGCGTGCATCCACTTCGGTGGAAATGCGGCCAGGAATCACCTTGAGGATTTCCTGCCCCACCGCGACGCCAAAACGGTCGCTGGCCAGGCCTACATCGCCCTTGCAGTCGCTGACGCAGGCGTTCAGCAATTCGGCATAAGCGGGAATCGACGCCGCCTTGAGCAGCAGCGACGGGTTGGTGGTGGCGTCCACGGGTTTGACGCGAGCGATTGCTTCGAAGTCGCCGGTATCGGCAACAACAGTGGTCATCTGTTTGAGTTGTTCCAGCTTGGAAGTCATGGGCGTGCTCTGTCCTATGGGTCTGATGACATTACCCGAGCGCTGACAGCCACTCAAGGGCATGTAGGTGTATCGACGGCCCCAGTGGCAACAACCGCGAAACGGCTGTTTGAATGGTGGGGCGCGGTATCGGTAGATTCGATACCGAAACGCCGCGCAGGTTCCAGGCAACTGACCGGTTGTGCGGATTCATATAGACCTGTGGGAGCGAGCCTGCTCACGAAAGCTTTATATCAGCTGACGTATACGTAGGCTGACACACCGCTTTCGCGAGCAGGCTCGCTCCCACAGTTGATGGGGGGGTTGGTTAGACGCGGAACTGGTCCATCAGGCTCTGCTGTTGATTGGCCAGGCGATTGAGCGACTGGCTTACCCGCGCCGACTCATTGGCTTGCCCCGACAGCGATTCGGTGACGTCGCGGATGGTCGCCACGTTGTGGTTGATTTCCTCGGCCACGGCGCTTTGCTCTTCGGCGGCGCTGGCGATTTGCAGGTTCATGTCGCTGATCACGGTGACCGCGTCACCGATCTGCTGCAGCGCCGTCACGGCCTGGCCAACCTGTTCGACACTGTCCTGGGCCTGGCGGTGGCTGTTGCCCATCGAGCCGACCACGTCCTGGGTGCCGCTTTGCAGTTGTTCGATCACCAGGCGGGTTTCTTCGACCGATTCCTGGGTGCGGCGCGCCAGGTTGCGCACTTCGTCGGCCACCACGGCAAAACCGCGCCCGGCTTCACCGGCACGGGCGGCTTCGATGGCGGCATTGAGGGCCAGCAGGTTGGTCTGTTCGGCAATGGCGCGAATTACTTCCAGGACCGAACCGATTTTCTCGCTGTTGGCCGCCAGGCCTTCGACCTGGACCATTGCCGCGCTCATGTCGGCGGCGAGGTTGTCGATGCTGGTGGTGGTGCGGTCGATCACGGTCAGGCCCTGGCGGGTGGCCTGATCGGCATCCCGTGCCGCCTGTGCCGCTTGTGCGGCGCTGCGGGCGACGTCCTGGGCGGTGGCACTCATTTCGTGGGAGGCGGTCGCCACCTGGTCCACCTGGCGGTATTGCTGCTCCATGCCGGCGCTGGTCTGGGTGGCAATGGCGGACGACTGGTCCGCCGTGCCGCGGGCGTCCTGTACCGAGCGCTTGACCTCGGCAATGATCGGTTGCAGCTTGTCGAGGAAACGGTTGAACCAGCCAGCCAATTGCCCCAGCTCATCCTGCTTGTCATAGGCCAGGCGGCGGGTCAGGTCACCTTCGCCACTGGCGATGTCCTGGAGCATGTGCGCCACGCCGAGAATTGGCCGGGTCACGCTACGTGCCATCAGCCAAACCAGCAGCAAGCCGATCAGCGCCGCGAGGATGCCCAGGCCGAGTTCGGTCAGCGTGCCGGCGGTGTTGCTGTCATCCAGTTGTTTTTTCAGGGCCTCAGCCGGGCCGACGAGGACTTTTTCCGGCACATCGAGCAGCACGCCCCAGGCTTTGCCGCCGGGAATCGGCTGGAACGGCGCCAGCACTTTCAATTGCTGATGGCTGTGCAGGCTGGCGGTCTTGCTGTTGGTGGTGAGCATGTGCATCAGTTCGGCGCCGGTGGTGGTGTCCACCGCTTCCAGGCGCTGACTGAGTTTGCTGGCATCCAGGCTGTAACCGGCGAGCAGACCGGCCGGGCTGACGATGCTGACGCTGGTCTGGCCGTCATAGAGCTTCTGGCTTGCGCTCTGGCTGATCGCCTGCAGGCTGTTGAGGTTGATGTCCACCGATAGCGAGGCGATGACCTTGCCATTGACCATCAGCGGGAAAACGATGCTGGTCATCAGCACGTTCTGTCCGTCGATCATATAAAAGTACGGCTCGATCACGCAGGGTGCGAGGCGGATGCGCGGGCAGGTGAACCAGGCGTTGGCCGGTTCGCCGCTGGGGCCGGTGCGCGTGTCGGCGATGTCGCTTTCGGGCAGCGCCATGGACGTCACCTTGCCCGGTGTCGGTTGCGACCAATAGAGGGCGAAACGGCCCTTGTCGTTGCTCCCCAGTTCGGCCTGGCCGCTGAACAGATCGTCCTTGCCGTCCAGTGCGTTGGGTTCGAACACCAGCGATAGGCCCAGCAGCTCGGGGTTGGCTTGCAAGGCCGACTTGACCTGGCGGGTCAGGTCTTCGCGCAGGTCGAAGGCATCGAGGAAGCGCTTTTCCGCCTGCTCGCGCAGAAACAGCACCTGGCGCGAAAAACCGTGGCCATATTGATAAGCGTCCATGAACTGCTGGCGGATCATCAGCGCCTGGTTTTCACCCTGGGACTCGATCCGGGCCTGGGCGGCTTCGGTCAGCATCTCCATGCTCGAGGCTTTCACCAGTGCGGAGCTATGCTCCATGCGATACAGCGAAAGACCCACCAGCAGGGTCACGATGCCCGCCAGGCATAACCCGGCCAACAGGGTGATTTTCCATTGGATGGAAAGTTGTCTGAGCGACATGGACGCGTCCTTATTCGATAAATATCTGCGACTTTGCTCTGTAACGGCCGCGATCGGCCTTTCTTTACGCCGCCCCACAAATATCGAATTATCCCCTGTAGGAGCTGCTGAAGGCTGCGATCTTTTGACTTTCAACCTCCTTGAAGGCGCTGAAGATCGAAAGATCGCAGCCTTCGGCAGCTCCTACAGGTGCAGTGTTGGCTTTGACAAGGCGGCAGCCGTCCGGCAAAGTGCGCGCCCTCTAATAAAACCCATTCCTTTATCCGTAGACGGCGCTCGCAGACTGCCGGCCGGACTCTTTTCGCTTGCCCAGAGGTAACGACAATGAATGCAGTAATTGCCGCGGTCGGCATCATGCTGATACTCAGCCTGTCCCGCGTGCATGTGGTAATCGCTCTGATCGTGGGGGCGCTGGTTGGGGGGCTGACCGGTGGCCTTGGCATCGACGCGACGCTCAAGGCGTTCAACAGCGGCCTGGGCGGTGGGGCAACGGTGGCATTGTCCTATGCGTTGCTCGGCGCGTTTGCGGTGGCGATTGCCAAATCCGGACTGGCCCATGCCTTGGCGGACAGGGCCTTGGCGATGGTCGACCGGCAGCATGCCAGTGGCGGTGGCCAGGTCAAATGGCTGCTGATCGGCCTGTTGTGGATCGTGGCCATCGCTTCCCAGAACATCCTGCCGATTCACATCGCGTTCATTCCGTTGCTGGTGCCGCCGCTGCTGTATGTGTTGACCCGGCTGCAACTGGATCGTCGATTGATCGCCTGCGTCATGACCTTCGGCCTGATCACCCCGTACATGTTCTTGCCGGTGGGCTTTGGCAACATTTTCCTCAATGAAATCCTGCTGGCCAACGTCGCCCGCAGTGGCGTCGATATCAGTGGCATCAACGTGACCCATGCCATGGGTATCCCGGCACTGGGCATGTTCGTGGGCCTGCTGATCGCGTTTGTCAGCTACCGCAAGAAGCGCGTCTACGACCTGGAAAAGATCGAGCAGGTCGAGCAGGTCGCGGTGCAGTACAACCCCCTGAGCCTGATTGTCGCTGGCGTGGCGATTGCCGCGGCATTCATCATTCAGTTGCTGCTTGATTCGATGATCATTGGCGCGTTGGTGGGCTTCCTGATTTTTTCGGTGTCGGGCATCGTCAAGTGGCGCGACACCGATGACCTGTTCACCGAAGGCATGAAGATGATGGCGATGATCGGTTTCATCATGATTGCCGCTTCCGGTTTTGGCGAAGTGATCAAGGCCACCGGGCAGGTGCAGACGCTGGTCGAGACCTCGGCCTCGTGGATCGGCCACAGCAAGGCCGTCGGCGCCTTGCTGATGTTGCTGGTCGGGTTGTTGGTGACCATGGGGATTGGTTCGTCATTTTCCACCGTGCCGATCCTGGCGGTGATTTTCGTGCCCTTGTGCGTGCAGCTGGGCTTCAGCCCGATCGCTATCGTTAGTATCGTCGGGACCGCAGGTGCATTGGGCGACGCCGGATCACCAGCGTCGGATTCGACCCTGGGCCCGACCTCTGGCCTGAACATCGACGGTCAGCATCACCACATCTGGGACACCGTGGTCCCGACTTTCCTGCACTACAACCTGCCATTGCTGGTGTTTGGCTGGATAGCGGCGATGGTGCTCTGATTTCACCCATCGCCTCGCCAGCAAGCCGGCTCCTACAGGTCCCAATAGGGGACTTCGCCAAAGCATTCGACAAAGAAGTCGATCACCGTCCTGACTTTCACCGACAGGCGGCGGCTGCCGGGCCAGAGCACGGCGATCTGCTGCGGCTCAAGGCTGTTGGAGACCTGGTAGTCCCCCAGCACCGGCACCAGCGTGCCGTTGCGCACCGCCTCGCCGATCAACCATGACGGAAACATCACCAGCCCCAGGCCCTGCACGGCGGCCTGGGTCAGGGTGTCGGCGTGGTTGCCGGTGATCGGCCCTTTCACCGCATAGGGGGTCCATGGCAGCTGGCCTTTGCGGAAAAACCAGCGTTGCAGGCCTGCCACCCCTTTGTAGGCCAGGCATTGATGGGCGGCGAGATCGTCAGGGTGTCGCGGCGTGCCGTAGCGTTGCAGGTATGCCGGGCTCGCCGCGACCTGAAAGCGCTGTGGTGCCAGTATTCGCCCCTGCATGCTGGAGTCGTGCAGGGGGCCGATGCGAAACAGCAGGTCGGCGCCTTCCTGCAAGGGGGCGACGTAGGTGTCGGTCTGCTGGATATCCAGTTGCAGTTTCGGATAACGCGCGCACAACTGCCCCAGCCACGGGGTCAGATGCCGCTGGCCGAACACCACCGGCGCGTTGATCCGCACCAGTCCGCTCGGCTCGCTTTGCTGTTCCTGCAGGGCCTGTTCGGCTTCTTCCAGTTGCACCAGTACCAATCGCGCGTGTTCTCCCAGCAGCCGTCCGGCCTCGGTCGGCGTGACGGCGCGCGTGTGGCGGTAAAGCAATTGCTGGTTCAGGGCCTGTTCCATCAACTGGATCTGGCGGGAAATCGAAGAGGGCGCCACGCCCTCGCGGCGGGCTACTTCGGAAAAGCTGCCGTGGTCGAGCACCGCGACAAATAGCCGGAGTGCCTTGAAACCCAGTTCGTTGAGGCCGTGCATCGTTAGTCCTGCTGTGCGCGTTGCGCAAAAGTGTTGTCCAGATGCTCCCATTTATCGCACAGAAGTGACAATCGATAATGCGCGCCATGTTTCCTTGAACGGAGTTTTACCGTGCAGTCTTCTTCTCTCGACAGCGTCGCTGCCGTTGCAACGCCGACCGCTCGGCCAGGGCTGCGCCTGTTGCTGCTGCCCCTGGTGATCCTGGCGGGCATGGGCTTGTCCGTGGAGGCCGGGTTGCTGGGGCCGTTGGGCATTCAGGTCGGTCATTTATGGGCGACCTTGAGCATTTTTGGCGTCGGCTCGGCGATTCTGTTTTTCCTGTTGCTGCTCAGCGGCCCGCAACAGGGCCCGGCGCTGAGCCAATTACCGCGCTGGCAATTGATCGGCGGTTTTCTCGGGCCGGTCTATGTCGTGGTGCTGACGCTGGCCACACCGCACATCGGCATTGCGATGACGATGATCGCGATCCTGTCCGGGCAGGTCGGCAAAAGTGTGCTGATCGACCATTTCGGCTGGTTCGGCACCACCCGCAAGAAAGTCAACGCTGAGCGCTGGCTGGCCTTGCTGCTGATTGTCGCGGCACTTGTCCTGATTGCACGGGGTTGATGATGAGTCTGATTATTTTGTTGGCGCTGGTCGTGGCGGCCGGTGCGATCCTGAGCGTGCAGGCGGCGATCAACGGGCGCCTGGGTGAAACGGTTGGCGTGTTGCGCAGCAGTTTGCTCACTTTCGTGGTGGGGACGGTGCTGACCGGGTTACTGATCGTATTTTTCGAACCGGCTCACGCCGTGAGCCTGCTGGACGTGCCGAAGTGGCAGCTCGGCGGGGCGCTGTTCGGTGTGGTCTACATGATGGTGATGGTGGGGGCGGTGCCACGGGTGGGCACGGCGGTGGCGACGGTGGCGGTGATCGTCGGGCAACTGGGGATGGGGATGCTGATCGATAATTTCGGCTGGCTGGGCAATCCGGCGATCGAGTTGTCGGGGAGTCGGGTGCTGGCGATGGTGCTATTGGGCCTGGCCCTGGTATTGATGTATCGCAGCAGCAGTCGGGTAACGGGTTGAACGCTTGAGGCGGCCTGCCTCCTGATCAACTCCTACACTGGTACAACGGGCTGCTCATCCAGCCCGCCGACGACCACTGCCAAAGGAGTCTGCGCCATGACCGATGAAAAAAGCATCTGTGACTGTCCGAAGTGCAACTGCAAGCTCGGTGAACATCCTGTCGTGCGTCACGGCAAGCATTACTGCTGTGAAGCCTGTGCCAAGCACCACGAGCACGGCGAAGAGTGCGCCCATCAAGGCTGCAAGTGTGCGCACTGACCCTTGTGCGCAGGAACGTGGGGCCTAGTCGGGCTCCACTTCCAGTTTCAGGCTGTCGTCATCCTGCCGTTCGCTGTGGCGCACGGTGCCCGCCAGGCGTCGACCATCGACCCTGACCACCACCGTCTTGGCCTGCTCCAGATCGTCCGGCAAAGGCGCCGGGACTCTCACTGCAAAGCGCGTCGGATCACCTTCGACCTGTTCCAGGCCGACCCGGCACTCGGTGCTGCGGGTGACGCGGCCGAACAACGTATCCAGACCGTAGTCCAGATGTGCAGGGCTGCTGACGAGTGTCGAAGTCATTTTCTTCCCCCCAATCCTGATCGCTGCCCGGCTAGCCGGCCGGGCGCCACTTGACGTTCTCCACGCCGAATTTTTCTGCCATCGGTTTGCTGGTCTTTTGCACTTTTTCACGGCCAAAGCGAGGGATGCGTCCAACCCCCGCGTCGCAGCTTGCCCAATGCCAGGCCTCCGCGTTGTCCATTTTGTCCAGACGGATGATGAACGACTTGGGGACGCCATGAAGAGTGTATTCAATGACGAACAGTTTTGCGTTGTTCATAGAGCCTTTGTTCCTCCCTGTTGTACATAGAGGGATCGTTGGGCGCTGGGAAAATTCATTCGGATTGTCCGACGGTGCATGTCATCCGCGCATTCCGGCAGGCGGCGCCCACTTGGGCAGTGGCGGCTCTGGTAGAATCGGCCCCATTGATCCCAAGAGGTGCCCCCATGAGCGAGCCGATCCGCCTGACCCAATACAGCCATGGTGCTGGTTGTGGCTGCAAGATTTCCCCCCAGGTGCTGGAAGTGATTCTGGCCGGCAGCGGGGCGCAGAATCTTGATCCGAAACTGTGGGTCGGCAATGCCTCGCGTGATGACGCGGCGGTTTACTCCATCGATGAGGAACGTGGCGTGGTGTCGACCACCGACTTTTTCATGCCGATCGTCGATGATCCTTTCGATTTTGGCCGCATTGCCGCCACCAATGCCATCAGCGATATCTACGCCATGGGTGGCGATCCATTGATGGCGATCGCGATCCTTGGCTGGCCGGTCAATGTGCTGGCGCCAGAGATTGCCCGGGAAGTGATTCGCGGCGGGCGCTCGGTGTGCGATGAGGCCGGGATTCCCTTGGCGGGCGGGCATTCGATCGACGCACCGGAGCCGATCTTCGGTCTGGCCGTCACCGGTTTGGTGCAAAAGCGCCACATGAAGCGCAATGACACGGCCACGGCCGGTTGCCTGTTGTACCTGACCAAGCCCCTGGGCATCGGCGTGCTTACCACGGCCGAAAAGCAGGGCAAATTGCGCAGTGCCGATGTGGGCCTGGCCCGCGACTGGATGTGCACCCTGAACAAACCCGGCAGCCGTTTTGGCAAGCTGGACGGCGTTACCGCAATGACCGATGTCACCGGTTTCGGCCTGCTTGGGCACCTGGTGGAAATGGCCGATGGCAGCGGCCTCACCGCCCGCATCGACTATGAACGGGTGCCACGCTTGCCGGGCGTCGAGTATTACATCGACCAGGGCTGTGTGCCGGGTGGCACATTGCGCAATTTCGACAGCTACGCCGACAAGCTCGGGCGCCTCCAGGAGCTGCACAAGCGGGTGCTGTGCGACCCGCAAACCAGCGGTGGCCTGCTGGTTGCCGTGACGCCCGAGGGCAACGCCGGCTTCCTCGCGGTCGCCGCCGAACTGGGACTGAACCTGACGCCAATCGGTGAACTGGTCGAGCGACAGAGCCGCGCGGTCGAGGTGTCGTGATGCCCGTCGACTGTACTGATTACCGCGACATTTTTCTCAACGACCGGCCAATGATGGACGCTCGTGCGCCGGTCGAGTTTCTCAAGGGCTCGTTTCCCGGCGTGGTCAACCTGCCGCTGATGAATGATCAAGAACGGCAGCGTATCGGTACCTGTTACAAGCAACACGGGCAGCAGGCGGCGGTTGAGCTGGGCCATCAGTTGGTGTCCGGCACCCTCAAGGCCGAGCGCATCCAGGCCTGGGCGGATTTTGCCCGGGCCCATCCTGATGGCCTGTTGTATTGTTTTCGTGGTGGCCTGCGCTCGCAGATCGTCCAGCAATGGCTCAAGGACGAGGCGGGCATTGACTATCCGCGGGTAGGCGGCGGCTACAAGGCCATGCGCACCTTCTTGCTGGAAACCCTGGACCAGGCAGTGGCCCAATGCGATTTCGTCTTGTTGGGCGGCATGACCGGCACCGGTAAAACCGAGCTGCTCACGCAACTGGACAACGGCCTGGACCTTGAGGGACATGCCAACCATCGCGGTTCCAGTTTCGGCAAGCGCGTAACTGCCCAGCCGTCGAACATCGACTTCGAAAACCGCCTGGCCGTGGACGTGCTGAAAAAGCGTGCCCGCGGTTTCGAACAGTTCGTGCTGGAAGACGAAAGCCGCGCGGTCGGCAGTTGTGCACTGCCACTGCCGCTGTACCAGGGCATGCAGCAGTTCCCGATGGTCTGGCTCGAAGACAGCCTGGAGGGGCGGATCGAGCGAATCCTGCGCGATTACGTGGTGGACCTGTGTGCAGAGTTCATCGCGGTGCATGGCGAGGAAGGTTTTGCGCTGTTTTCCGAGCGCTTGCTGGCGAGCCTGGACAATGTGCAAAAGCGACTGGGCGGCGAGCGGCACCGGCGCATGCTGATCCTGATGGAAGAGGCTTTGGCCGAGCAAGGGCGCAGTGGTGCGGTGGATTTGCACCGGGGCTGGATCGAGGGCTTGCTGGTTGAGTATTACGACCCGATGTATGCCTTTCAGCGGGAGAAGAAAGGGGCGCGGATCGAGTTTGCCGGGGAGCGGGGGGCGGTGTTGGAGTATTTGCGCGAGCGGGGCATTCAGCGCGGGTGAGGGTGGTCTTGCTGGACCCTTCGCGAGCCTGCTCGCGAAGGCGTCCTATCAGGCACCCCAAAATCAGGTCGGGCAACTCTCCTGCCCGTTATCCAGCCCCTGCTTGTAGCTATGGCTTTGCAAGCTGGCCTTGCCGTTGTGCCAGGTCAGGGTCAGCACGTACAGCGAGTCATAGTCGCTCGATTCCCAGTCCTCGGTGATCTTCTGTTTCTTGCCGACGGCTTCACCGGCGACCTTGTTGATCAGTTCTGGCAGATAGCCGTGGGACCAGGCCGTATAGATGACCGAGTTGTGGTACTTGTCGTGGAGCAGTTCATCGGCCAGGTCACTGGTGTCGTTGGCCGAGAAGTTGATGTTCACCGGCAAACCGAGCTTGATCGCGCTGGGGCTGATGGTCATCAAGGGGCGGATGTAGCTGTAGGAGTTGTCCAGTTCGCCTTCCTCGACATTGCGCGTCGGGTTGGCGGCGAACACGTAGTCGGCCTTGCCGAATTTTTCTGGCAGCAGGGTGGCCAGGTCGATGGCGCGGTTCAAGCCCTGGCAATTGAGCTGGCCCAGGCCGCCCTCGGGCTTTTCCGCATGGCGCAGGAACACCAGGGTCTGGGTGCCATCCACCGGCTGGGCGCGGCTTTCGCTGGACTCCAGCACCAAAAACAACGTGCTGGCTGCCAGCAAGGCAGGCAGGAGCAAATACGCACGATGTTTAAAGTGTCGGGTGAATTTCAAGGGATTGATCATTGAATAAAAGGTTCTTCAGCGCATTGGGTTAAGGCTGACAAACCTTTGCACCGCGACTTTCCTGCGTCGGGTGTTTTCCATGTCGTGGAGCCGTTCCGTATCAAAGGGACATTACTCAGAGTCCCCTGAAGCCCGTTTGGTTCGATTCCGGCCGAGAGCGCAGCACTCTACCGATAACCTTTGGCGGGTTGCAGCAAAGGTTATCGACAGGATGTTGCGAAATTATTGACACCCTACACGAGCGGTCAGACAAACACAGTTATCTCGCTTGATCTTGACCATCAGCGATAATCATGGCGCCAGACGCCGCAGTCCGGGTCATCTCCTTTATGATCGGCATTCTCAATTTCTCGTGGAGGCTCCCATGACCGATTTGTCTGCGTTCCCCATCACCCGCAAATGGCCGGCACGCTACCCTGAGTGGATTCAACTGTATTCCTTGCCGACCCCCAATGGCGTCAAGGTTTCGATCATGCTCGAAGAGATCGGCCTGCCCTATGAGCCCCATCGCGTCGGCTTCGACACCAACGACCAGCTGTCGCCCGAGTTCCTGTCGCTGAACCCGAACAACAAGATCCCGGCCATTCTCGATCCCCATGGTCCGGACGACCAGCCGTTGCCGCTGTTCGAGTCCGGGGCGATCCTGATCTACCTCGCCGACAAGAGCGGGCAATTGCTGGCCCAGGAAACGGCGGCGCGCTACGAGACCATTCAGTGGCTGATGTTTCAGATGGGCGGCATTGGCCCGATGTTCGGCCAGCTCGGTTTCTTCAATAAATTCGCCGGCAAGGACTACGAAGACAAGCGTCCGCGTGACCGCTATGTCGAGGAAAGCCGACGCCTGCTCAGTGTCCTCGATGCACGCTTGCAAGGGCGCGACTGGATCATGGGCGAACGCTATACCATCGCCGATATCGCGACCTTCCCGTGGGTGCGCAACCTGATCGGTTTCTATGAAGCCGCCGACCTGGTCGGCATCCAGAACTTCCCCAACGTCACGCGGGTGCTGGAGAAATTCCTGGCGCGGCCGGCGGTCAAGCGCGGGCTGGAAATCCCCAAGCCAAACGATTCGATCTGATCAGGACCAGGGACGGCCATGCATTCATTCAATTTCAAGCAAGTCGATGTCTTCAGTCGCGTACCACTCAAAGGCAATCCGCTGGCGGTGGTGTTTGCTGCCGACAAGCTGAGCGATGAACGCATGGCGGCGTTCGCGACCTGGACCAATCTCAGCGAAACCACGTTCATCCTGGAACCGCAGGATCCCCGTGCCGATTATCGGGTGCGGATATTCACCACCCTCAAGGAGTTGCCATTCGCCGGACATCCGACGCTGGGCACTTGCCATGCCTGGCTTGAAGCCGGCGGTGTGCCCAAGGGCGAAGAGATTATCCAGGAGTGCGGTGTCGGCCTGGTGCGGGTTCGTCGGCAGGGCGCGGAGCTGGCGTTTCTCGCTCCGCCACTGCTCAAGACCGGGCCGGTGGACGCCAGTCTGATGGCGCGTGTGTGCTTGGGTTTGGGGCTGGAGCCGCAGGCGATTGTCCGCGCGCAATGGGTTGATAACGGTGCGGGCTGGCTGGCGGTGTTGCTCGCGGATCGCCAGCAAGTCCTGGACTTGCGACCGGACCATTCGCACATGCTCGGCCTCGCCGTGGGTGTCATCGCGCCGTGGCATGCGGAACGCGATGGCGATGAAGCGCAGTTCGAAGTCCGCGCATTCATTTCCGGTGACGGTATGCCCGAAGATCCGGCCACGGGCAGCCTCAACGCCGGGATTGCCCAATGGCTGCTCGGTGAAGGGCTGGCGCCGGCCCGCTACGTGGTCAGCCAGGGATTGACGATGGGCCGCGCGGGGCGCATCCAGGTGGAACAGGTGGGGGATGAAATCTGGATCGGCGGGGCGGTGGTGACCTGTATCGACGGCACGCTGGCCCTTTGATTGACCCGACCTGTGCAGGAGCGATTATTGCGGGTGCGGTAAGGGTAATTTCTCCCGGGTGATTTGTGCCCTGCACCTTGCAGGGCATAAGCTTTGCCCCCTCTACGACTTTCATCTTGTTTTTCGTTTTTTGAGGCATCTCCATGTCCAGTCAGTTCCCCGAAGCACGCCCACGCCGTCTGCGCCGCAATGCAAGCCTGCGCAGTCTGTTCCAGGAAACCGAGTTCAGCTTGAACGACTTGGTACTGCCGATTTTCGTCGAAGAAGAAATCGACGATTTCGTGCCGATCAAGAGCATGCCCGGTGTGATGCGCATTCCGGAATCGAAGCTGGCGGGGGAGATCGAGCGATATGCCCGTGCCGGGATCAAGTCGGTGATGACCTTTGGCGTGTCCCATCACCTGGACAGCAATGGCAGCGACACCTGGAACGACAATGGCCTGGTGTCGCGCATGTCGCGCATCGCCAAGGACGCCGTGCCGGAAATGATCGTGATGTCCGATACCTGTTTTTGTGAGTACACCGACCACGGGCATTGTGGCGTGATGCACAACCTTGAGGTCGATAACGACCAGACCCTGCTCAACCTCGGCAAACAGGCGGTGGCTGCTGCCCGTGCCGGTGCTGACGTGATTGCCCCATCGGCCGCCATGGACGGGCAGGTCCAGGCTATTCGCCGGGCGCTCGATGCCGCCGGGTTCACCCAGACGGCGATCATGGCCTATTCGACCAAGTTCGCCTCGGCGCTCTACGGACCGTTCCGCGAAGCTGGCGGCAGCGCGCTCAAGGGCGATCGCAAAAGCTACCAGATGAACCCGATGAATCGTCGTGAGGCGGTGAGGGAGTCGCTGCTGGACGAACAGGAAGGCGCCGATGCGCTGATGGTCAAGCCGGCCGGAGCGTACCTCGACATCATCCGCGACATTCGCGAAGCCTCGCGCCTGCCCTTGTCGGCGTATCAGGTGAGCGGGGAGTACGCGATGATCAAGTTCGCCGCACAGGCCGGGGCTATCGATGAAGATCGCGTGGTGCGCGAAAGCCTGGGCGCCATCAAGCGGGCCGGGGCTGATCTGATTTTCACGTATTTTGCGATGGACCTGGCACTGGCGGGGATCTGAAAACAACCACAACCCTTGTAGGAGCCAGGTTTGCCGGCGAAGAACGATGACGCGGTCTAGGGGTACATATCCATTGCTGCGGTTACGGCCTCCTATGGTTTCGCTCTTACAGCGACTCACTTTTTCAAACGCCAAAAAGTAAGCAAAAGGCTTTGCCGGTATGACTCACCCACATAGGTAACAAAACAGTTCAAGCACATAGGTAACAGTTTTTAAC